>CANCBY010000062.1 GCA_947374445.1 Pseudobdellovibrionaceae bacterium | reverse complement strand
AAAGCCATTCATGCTCAATCTCCTCGTTCAAGCCAGCCTTTTGTTGCTATCAATTGCGGTGCGATTCCTAGTGAATTGCTCGAAAGCGAACTCTTTGGTCACATCAAAGGCGCTTTCACCGGAGCCATCAGCAATCGTGTCGGCCGTTTTGAAATGGCCGATGGTGGCACTATATTTTTAGATGAAATCGGCGATCTTCAGCCAGCTCTGCAAGTGAAACTACTACGAGTGCTACAAGAGCGAAGCTTCGAGCCTGTTGGAAGCACGAAAAGCGTTCAAGTAAATGTTCGTGTTGTTGCTGCAACCAATAAAAATCTAGAGGACGAAGTCAACCGTGGGAACTTTAGAGAAGATCTTTTTTATCGCTTGAACGTGATTCCTATAGGGCTGCCAGCTCTGCGCGAACGAAAATCAGATATCCCTCTTTTATTTGCTCATTTCATTGAAATTTTTAATCGCAACAAAGGCCGCCAGTTGCTAGGGTTTTCTGCAGAAGCCTTAGAAGCCTTAGTTCAATATCCATGGCCCGGAAATATCCGCGAACTTGAAAATTTGGTCGAGCGACTTTCGATTCTCAAAGGCCAAGGCCAAATCGAGATGATGGATCTGCCAATAAAATATCGTGGTGGCACTCATAGTTCTCGAAGCCACAATCTGATGGATATCCCCGATCAAGGGCTTGATTTTAATACAGCCGTCGATCAATTCGAAAACCAGCTGATCTTACGCGCCCTCGAAAAAACCGGATGGAACCGCAATCAAGCCGCTCTTTTACTCCGCCTGAACAGAACGACTCTTGTTGAAAAAATCAAAAAGAAAGGCCTCCGACAAGCAGGAGAAACTGGAGCAGAAAATCTAGAAAATAGTCTAGAAAATGCGACGCCAGATTTTGATTTCGAAGGAAATCATCATCCAGGACGCGAAATTTCGGTTTAATCTTTAGAATGGGTGGCCTTATCGCTCCTGACTATATTGCAGTCAACTGATGTAAAAGTCTTGACTATTTTACGTATTGACTGCAATATGGTCAGATATGCCAAAATTGATACGAAACCTCACCCCTATAATATCAAGCCTCGCCTTGGCAAATAAGAAAATGGCATTTTTGTCAGGCCCCCGTCAGTGTGGAAAGACCACTTTGGCAAAATCATTTTTAGATTCAAATGATCTCTACTTTAATTGGGACGATCTCAAGTTCAGAAAAAATTGGACAAAGTCTCCCTCGACAGTTGTTGAAAATGCGCTAACAACTCATTCACCAAAAATTGTTCTTGATGAAATCCACAAAAATTTGAAATGGAAAAATCAACTCAAAGGCGTATTCGATCTCTATTCAGACCAACTTGAAATTATTGTCACAGGCAGTGCAAAGCTAAATACCTATCGCAAAGGGGCAGATAGCTTAGTAGGAAGATTTGTTCATTTTCATGTGTTGCCATTGAGCCTATGTGAGGCTGTTCAGGGCAAAACATTTTCATATTCAGAGATGTGCAACTTTATTCAATCTCCTGAACTTACAGCAAAAAAAATAGACTCTGAAGCGATCGATAATTTTTTTCAGTTTGGTGGATTTCCAGAGCCATTTCTAAAACAAAACAATGAGTTCCATCAAGTTTGGCAAAAAAATCGAGTCGAACTGCTGATCCGACAAGATATGCGCGATCTTTCAAATATTCTGCGGCTGAGTCAGGTTGAGGTTCTGGCAAGTTTTTTACCCGACAGAGTTGGATCGCCACTCAGTGTACAAACGCTTGTCGAAGATTTAGACGTTTCATTTAACACGGTTAAGAGCTGGCTTGGTCAGCTTCAAAATGTCTACTATCACTTTGAAATAAAGCCTTTCAGCAAGTCAGTGACGAGGTCCTTAAAAAAAGAAGGTAAGTTTTATCTTTATGATATATCACAGATAGAGGCCGAAGGGCCAAGGTTTGAAAATTTTGTGGCATTGCAGTTGCTAAAAATGGTTCATCATTTCAATGATACAGGCCAGGCCAGGGTTGAGCTGCATTATTTACGTAACAAAGAAAAAAATGAAGTTGATTTTGTCGTCACAAATAAAAGTGGACCTCTATTCACTGTAGAGGCAAAGTTAGATGATGTCAGTATAGACAAAAATTTTCGAGTCTTCCGAAAAGATATAAGCTGTCCCCATTTTCAAGTTGTAAAAAGAAAATCTATTTTACGCAGGTCCGTCGAGGATAACGCTACCTACGTTATCAGTGCATCCGATTTTTTCCGCCAAATGCCCTAGGACTTAAGTCTGGACGTTGGAGGTACCTATATCTCAAATTGAGATTAATTATCCACTGAATTTTATCTAGCAACCCGCCGATAAGTTTCTCGAACAGAGGAGCTTATCATGTCGAATGTAAAAACCTTTAAAAAAGGCGAATACCTCTTCAAAGAGGGAGATAAAATTCAATCTCTCCAACTCGTGCAGCAAGGTGGAATTTCCGCCTGTGTGATCCGACCCAAAAAAAGCATCGATCTTTTTCTGATAGGCGCCTCCCAGGTTTTGGGCGAAGCGGCACTGATTGGTGCCGCAACTCATCCTTACTCCGCCATGGCCACTGTCGAGACAAAAGTTTTAGAAGTCCCTCTCGATATTTTTAAAACCCAAGCTGATGCCGCCCCTCAAATGGTTAAAGTCATCATGAAGTCACTCGGCGACCGCCTCAAGCTCATCACTTCAGATGTTCGCTCTTTCCGAATGGAAAAAGACGGCGCTCCTTGCCCCGAAGACCAAGTCGCAAAAATTTTTGGCTCGCTATTTCACTCGGCCAATCACAAAGGGATTCACGATCCAAAAGACAAAAACAAGGTCTCAATCGACTGGACAATGATGAAGCAATACGCGCAACGTGTATTTACTGAATCACCAAAAAGGCTCGAGCAAGCGATTTCAGTCTTGGTAAAACTTAAGCTCGCAGCTTTTGAAATGGGCAAAGCTCCGGATGATCCAGAGGGGCCGGATCAACTGCAAAAAGTTCACTTTCATGATATCTCTGCCGTTGAAGCATTTTTTGAATTCTATCAGTATTATTATTTCAAAGGGACCGGCAAATCAGAAATTCTCAAGGCTGATGAGACAAGCATCAATCTTCTGAATGAGTTTATCGTCATTGGTGAAGGTTTACAGCTAGATCGCTTCGGAGTTGCAGCCATCGAATTTTCTAAGGTCATTGAAAGATTTAAAGCAGACATCGGAATCAATCTCAACTCCGATCACTTTGCTCGCCTCGAGCAAAAAGGCATCTTCGCAAAGCGCGCCACCAAAGGCGATGGCACGGTGATGCTTCAGTACGAGCTCAAAGAATTTCAAACCACGCAAAAAATTTGGCGCATTCTTCGCGAAATTGAAAAATGGAATGAAAAAGGCTTTGTCGATGTCAACGAAGATGAAAACAAAGCCAAGAAAAAATCCGATGGCCCTTGCTGCCCTGCTTGCTCGGCACCAATTCCTGCACAAGCAAAGTTCTGCAGTGACTGCGGAGCCAAAGTCGTTGCAGCTGCAGCCTAAGCCATCAAATGCATCAGCTCAAACATCACGTCAACTCCCACGAGCGATGTGATGTCTGAATGATCATAAGCCGGACAAATTTCAACAATATCTCCACCGACCAAATCTTTAATTTTTAGCGCACGTAAAATTTGTTGTGTCTCGTAGCTGGTCAGCCCACCCACAACGGGAGTCCCTGTGCCCGGTGCATACGCAGGGTCCAAACAATCCACGTCAAAACTCAAATATGTCAGCCCATCCGAAAAGCTCGGGAGACTCGCGCAAAATTTTTGCAAACTCACGGCCCTAACATCATCCACAGTCTTAACCATGATGCCGTGTTTTTTTATAAACTGAAGATCATCTTTGCCAGTCAGAGGCCCACGAATACCAATCTGTAGCATCTTCTTAGGATTCACCAATCCCTCTTCTACAGCATGCCGAGCGAAGGCTCCGTGATGGTACTCGCAATTCCAAGCAGCGGGATACGTGTCCAAATGGGCATCAAAATGAATGAAGTTCAGCGGCTTTTTGTAATGCTTTTTTAAGGCTCGTAAAACTGGCAATGTGGTGGAGTGATCTCCGCCAACAGCGATAAATTTTTTCTTCGACTTCAAAACATCAGTAACAAATTTTTCAATTTTTTCATAAGTCTGAGCTTGATCAATCGGCACCGTCGGAGAGTCGCCAATGTCTGCCACACTTAGCACATCAAATACATTGCGATCTCTAGTCATATGAAAACCACGCCCCAAAGAAGACGCTTCGCGCACTGCCGAGGGTGCAAACCGAGCCCCTGGACGATACGAAACTCCTCCGTCATAAGGAATTCCAAACAAAGCCACATCAAATTTTTCTTTCAAGCTGGCATTTGGCAATCGAAAAAAAGTCTTTATCGCCGAAAATCGTGGAAACTCCCTGCCGCTCAGTGGTTTAGCCCACGTTTTAGATTTGTTCGACTTGTCTTTCATGAAAGCTCCTTCTAGATTTGCTCCCAATATGACAACACTGAGCCAAAACTTAATCAACTGGTACCGTGCAAATCGCCGCGCTCTTCCGTGGCGGCAAAATCGTGATCCTTATCAAATCTGGATCTCAGAGGTCATGCTTCAGCAAACCACTGTTGTGGCGGTCATCCCATACTATCAAAAATTTTTACAAAAATTCCCCACGGTGAAAAAATTAGCGCAAGCCCCGTTGCCAGAAGTTCTCGAAGCTTGGGCAGGACTTGGATACTATTCTCGGGCTCGCAATCTGCACAAGGCTGCCCAGGTTCTTGCCAAAAATGGTTTTCCGCAAAAAGCAGAAAAGCTGATCGAGCTCCCGGGTTTTGGGCCCTATACTTCCCGTGCTGTTTCTAGTTTGGCTTTTTCTGAAGCCGTCGGAGTTCTTGATGGCAATGTCATTCGCGTGCTCAGTCGAGTCTTCGGGCAAAAAAGTGAATGGTGGTCTAGCAAGGGGCGTGAGCACTTGCAAAACCTTTCCGATCAGTTAGCACAGCAAGGCCCCTCGGAAGACATCAACCAAGGATTGATGGAGTTAGGAGCCACTGTGTGCACTCCGACAAGCCCTACTTGCCTGCTCTGTCCTTGGCGAAAAGAGTGCGTAGCTCTCAAAAATGATTTGATTGCAGAGTTGCCGCTTAAAAAACAACGCAAAGCCTCTGAGGTCTGGGTTTGGAAAGTTCAAGTCCTACAAAATAAGCAAAATAAATTTGCTTTCATTGTGAATAATTATGCTCCCTTTCTTAAAGGAGCCTTAATTTTTCCTGGAACGATTGAGCAACAGGCCAAAAAACCAAAGGTATTTGCGCTCAAACACGGAATCACTCATCATGATATTTACATTGAAATTCAGACGCAAGCTCAGAAGAATTTCAAAGCAGGAGACAATTCGTACCAATGGCTATCGGCTCAAGAAGTGAAAAAAATAAATCCCTCGTCGGTTCTGCAAAAAATATTGCATTCAAAATCGGATTTGCAAGCTGCGCTCTCGTCCTCACAAACTGTGGCTCGCAAGAAATCAAACCCAACAGCCCCGAAGCCCTCAAAAAAAGTACACAAAAAGTCGAAAAAACTTTCAAGCAAGCTCTGAACTTTAGGCCTCTAGGCGAGCCCCTCACTTCTGCTGGTGAAAACAGTTCTCCTTCGTGGTCTCCTGATGGCCAGCATTTGGTTTTTGTTAGCAAGAACCGAAGTGGCCACAAAAATGCCCAAATCTACGAGTATGACCTTTCTGAATCCAAAGAGCATCGAATCACTTATTCTGATGGCGACGCTGCCGACCCACAGTTTGTTCTCGACGGCGAAAAAATCGTTTACTCATCAACCACCGACGAACTCAAAGAACGCCCGCTCCTCATTCGTAAAAATGAAAAGCCTGAAGCCAATGGGAATAACGAACCACCCTCTGATCTTTACCTCAGCGACCTCGCTGGAACCGAGATCACTCGGCTGACCAATCATCCTGGCTTTGATGGCCAAATCAGACTGACAGGCACTCGCGACGACGAATTCTACTTCACGTCTATAAAAGACAACGTGAAGCAAATTTTTAAATATCATCTCAAAAGCAAAACAATCACGCCGCTTTCAGATTTTTCTAAGGCGGGCGCCACATCCGTTCATCGCGATTTCATTGCATTGAACAATCGGTTTGCTTGGGTGCAAGAAGTCTCCGAACCCGATAAAAAACAAAAACTTTTCGTCGCAACGGGGACGATTAAAGCCGGCATATTGGTACCAATCGAAGCACAAACAATTTCAGATTTGCAGTGGGTTTCAGGCGCAGCCAAGGGCCAAGAAAAGCTTTTGATCACGGTTACAACTTCTCTTAAACCACGCCCTCAGGTCATGTTGTTAGATCCGCAAAAAAACTGCACTCGTGTTTTACTTTCCGGCGAAAAGTTTAATATCTCACAAGCTCATCTTTCTTCAGATCAAAAACGAGTGGCCTTTATGAGCACCGAGATCGAAGAACGACCACAGATCATGACCAAGTGGATCGACAGCAAAGAACTCGAGTGTGAGGCCCCGACCGTCGTGGCACCGCCCGCTAGTGGGACTTGATTGTGTTCATCCAACTGCCTGAAAAAATTGCGCGATAGCCCGCAAACAAAATAGAATGCACCAAAAGAACCAATAGGCATGGCAAAGCGGCTCTAGGAAAATAAATCAAACTCAGACTTGCACCCACCAAGACATTTTTCATGGACATCGTCAGTACTTGATCTGCCGGCATGGCAAAAAATCGACCCACTAAAATACTTCCAAAATCTTGAAAAAGAGCCACACCTACTAGCGATAGAACAGCACTCATATCCAACACTCCAGCAGAAGTCTTTGTTAAAAAAGCACCGGTGCAGGTCCATGCGATAAAAGCAATAAATACCAAATTCAGAAAACTCATGTGCTTTTTCGTTCTATTTCGCAGGAGCTCCTTAAGCCTTGGTGTTTTATTGAAAAGCAATACAAGAATGATCGGAAGCACTGTCAAAATCAGCGAGTCCACAAAGAGCAAAGTACGATTGATATAAAACGAATTCATTTCAAAAAGGGTCAATCCCAGAGGCAAAATCAACGGAAATAGCAAGTGACTGCCAATCACCATCAAATAAGAGCTTTCATCTTTCCATTGAAGCGATTTGCAAAATGCGGGTGCAACAAGCGCAAAAGGACAAAGCCCCGCAATCACAACTCCTAGGATCAATCGCTCATCAAGACCCATAACTTTTAAGAACAAAAACTGAATTGAGGTTTGAAAAAACAACGACACGAAACAACTCACCAGAAGTAGTTTAAGATTTTTTCGAAAATTGTTTTTTTTTACGACAGCACCAAAGTCAAAATGTAAAAAATTAATAAAAATAAGTAAGAACGAAAAAAAGAATGTAAATCGACTGAGCTGCAAAGCTTCGTAGCGAAAAGCAAAGCCCAGAGCGATTCCAATTGGGAGTAAAAATGCAGTTGTATTTATTTTCATCTGAGATCTAATTAGCGCATGCGTTCTGAAAATCAGCAAATAAATATATCTGCATTCAAATTTATTTTTGCCCTTACTATTTTTATTGGCATTCTTAGCGCCAATCATATGGGACTATTCAGCACCAAAACCGAAATCAAAAAAAGTAACAAAAAAGTGTACTGGCTCATCCCTGATGGCTTTCGTGCAGACCGTGACCAGTTCAATATTTACAAGTGGGCTGAGCAAGGTTTGCTCCCCAACATTCGAACTTTAATGGCCCGCGGCTCCTATGGCTATTCGTGGCCCGTATTCCCAGGGCATACACCAACAAACTTTGCAACTTTGCTGACTGGCACTTATCCCAAAACTCATGGCGTTTCTGATGGCCCCATGCGTGCGCTAGGATATCCAGTGAAAATGGTGGTCAAAGGCGGCTTCAGCTCATTTGCAAAAAAAGTTCCTACTATTTGGAATTTGCTTGAACCCAAGAACTATCGCTTCTCATTGCAGTCCGTACCTGGCTCCACTCCACCTGACCTCAATTTTGGCAGCACGATCAAGGGCCGCTGGGGCGGTTGGGGTGTTGAATTCCCTCCCGTAATTTTTCATTCACGCTTTGATCAAAAACTCATGCGAGATTTAAAAAATCAAAAGCGCGCTTTCAACTACGGTGTCGAGCTGACAAAGGCCATGGATCTCTATACTCCAAAATCAAAATGGATGGCGCATAAAAAATCATTTTCTCCTGAACTTGAAATTGACCTCTCGTCTTGGGGCATGGACCTCTTTGGTCTTTTGATCGATACAAAAGATGATGGTCTAGTAAACTACGACACTCTTTTGTTGAGTCACGATCGCACAAATCCGCTTGCAGAACTGAACGAACAAGCTTGGAGCCCTTGGTATCCGGCAGAGCTCAAGTACCAGCTTAAAAATGATTACAACACTTACTCTCCTAAAAAAACAAAGCTCGAAGAAACTCTCTCTGAAGCCGCGTTTCAAAGCTCTTTCAAAGTTAAAGTTATCTCTCTCGGTGCCAAAGAAGACATCCGCATCCGCATTGTGTTTGACCAACTCAATGAGTTTTTGACCGAGCCCATGGAAATCAGCCAGCAGATGCACGACAAAATCGGGCCCATGATTGATTTTGTCGATCACTACCCACCTCAGCTCATCTACTACAAAAACGACAAACAGACATTTCTCGAAGAAGCCAATATGTCGTGGAAGTGGCACCAAGACGTGGTGCCGTTTTTAATTCATGATCTGAAGAGCGACTTCGTTATTCATAGTATTTACACACCCAACCAAATGCTCACCAGCCGTTGGTGGCTGCCTTATCTTGACCCCCAGAGTGGCAAATACAATCAAGTCAGCGAAGACGAACGCAAAATTCTTTGGACCGAAATGCTTTCAATGTACCAAAATCTCGACAAGCTCCTCGGCGAAGCGATGAAAAACATGGATGAAAATTCATACATTATTCTCAGCTCAGACCATGGCGTGATCCCACTCAATAAAGAGATTCGCCTCAATAATCTCTTCGCTAAAAAAGGCTGGCTGCACTTTAAAAAGAATGAAAAAAATAACGAATACGAAATCGACTGGGCCAAAACCAAAGTTGTCTTCTTACAGATGCACAACGTCTACATCCACACTCAAGGCCTTGAGCAACCTTATCAACGTGATACCTCCCCCGAATACAAAAAGCTCCGCGAAGATGTCCGCCAAGCGATTCACGAGCTTAAGGTCAAAGATCTGCGCAATCCAAATGGCGAACAAAGACCTGTCGATGACCAAATCTGGAATTGGGAAGACGCCGAAGAAAAAGCTCAACTACCAGGAGACCGTGTCGGTGATCTGATTTTAGCAAATACTTTTGGCTACAACTGGGTCGAAGACGTCACGGATGATCTTGAAATTTTTCAGGACTCCCTCAAGGGCGGCTACAAACAAGGCGTTTGGCCTAAATCCACCGAGGGCATGCTCACTCCCTTTATTATTGCCGGCCCCGGCATCAAGGCCAATCACAAGATCGAAGGCGACCTCAACCACGTCGACCAATTCTCGACGATCTTCAGAGCCCTCAATCTGCCGATACCAGCACAAGCTGAAGGCTCTGCCGCCAAGGGGATTTGGGATAGTGCAAACTAAGCTGCATTTCGAGCAAACTCGCGCCGCAATAATTGACCACCTAGACAGACTTTAGTCGGTGGTATTGAGCCAATCTACTATTTTCCGATAAGAACCTAATGAAGCTTGGACTCATTCTAATTATCTCATTTTTTGCTCTAACAGAAGACTGGGATGCCAAGTTTATAGACGTATGCAGCCGAGATAAATTTTGCAGTCGTTTGAAGTCAGGAGATGGAACTTGGCTTCGTCCCAAATCCGAAATTATAGCTCTACTTAAGAATGCAGAAGTACAAAATGAAATCAAAACAGCGTCCGCAAAGTACGGCGTAGACCCGACTGCTGTAGCTGGCGCCATCGTTGCCGAAAATTCTCTCAACGTCGGCGTCAAAGACTCAGTACAAACATGGCTCGCAAGCAAAATGGGAATAACCAACATCGCTGGCAAAAATTTTTCATTTGGGCTTGGACAAATTCAATTGCCTGCTGCTCGTGAGGCCGAAGATTATCTAGCCAAAATTGAAAACCGAACGCCAAAGACTGACTCAGAGCTCACGCAAGAAATCGCAGATCCGATGGGATCCATCCGAATTGCCGCTACGATTGTTAGAAAAGTTCAAGACGACTACAAAGCGCAAGGATTTGACATCTCCAAAGAACCAGGTCTTCTGACAACACTATACAATTTGGGTCAATCTTCAAGGCGCGCGCAAGAGGCCAAAGATGCCGGCCGACTGCCTCAAGTAAACTACTTTGGCCTTTTTGTTGATAAATACACTTCCGACATCAGGGCTTCGGCTAAAATCAACCAGAACTCGCAGACTGCTAATAAAGTTGCCGTTGCAGCAAAACCTATATCGCCATTAGAACCAAATACATTAGTCCCTCAAAATCCGCCTACAAGTACTGCTAAGATTGATTCAGCAAGGGCAAAAAAGAATTTGATAAAAACCGAAATCGTAACAAAGCCGTTAGCGCTTTTATCTGCGCCCTTGCTTTGTGAAGGAACAACCTACGGTCAAGATATTGCGAATGAAACTAAGACTACAGGCTTCGGTGCACCGGTTGGCGTTCTAGAAAAAGACGAGGCTTTCACTGAAATTAGCAGGACTCTAGACTGCAAATCAAATTCATGGACTTTAGTAAAATCTAAAGATTCAAAAGTAGGTTGGGTTCAGGATGAACAACTCGAAAAAGTTCGCTCCACTAGGCTCGATTCAAAAACAGACTGCAGTCCAAACAAAGAAGTTATCGCATGCAAAGCAAATTTAGAAAAAACAATTGGTTCGCTAAAAATCGAGGCAAAGGGCACTGAAAACCTAATCTACCTACAGCCTATAACAGGAGAAAAACAACCAGATCAAAAAATTAGTTTTAAAAAAGAAGACTTTTATTGCAACAACAAAACTCCTGAAACAAAAAACCAGAAGACAAATGCAAACCAATATACAAATATGTTTGCAAATAGAAGGCCCGACGATGAAGCAACCAAAGAAATCAAAACTTCAACTGAAAATTTTATTTCTTTTTTAGATAGCCAATTGCTAAAAATGAGTAAAAATCTAAAAATTCCATTAGAACAACTTACTGAACCTGAAAATCCATATTCTAGCATTGCTGTCAAAATGGAATTATACAAGTATCAATCAAAAAAATGTCTGCAATCTCTATCATCAGAGACAACTTCATGCACGAATCCTAATTCGTACTCAAAGCAAAGTTTAGAAAAAATATCCAAATTTGAATACAACGAGTCTCCAAATCTAAATGAAATTTCTGAACAACAGCTTCAATTAGAACAGATTCACGATAGCAATTTAAACGGAGCTCAGTATTACAGGTTTAGCAACTATTTTCCTTCTGACGAAGAAATCGCAACAACTAGCCCGAAAGAAATCAAAGAGAGTATTGCAGATTGCCGAGAGCGAATTCATGAAATGATGGGAAAGCTGCAACCTAGTCAACAAGCACAACCCTCTCAACCAATCCAGTTAACAGCAGGATCCATTTTAAGACAGCCAAATGGCGGCTACACTACTAGTATTGGCATGGTCTTTGGAATTGGATTTGGACAACT
>CANCBY010000061.1 GCA_947374445.1 Pseudobdellovibrionaceae bacterium | reverse complement strand
CACGAAATTTATAAACAGAAGAGTACAAATACTTTTCGTTTCCAATTGTCATCTGTAAAACTATTTCGCCTGTGGCTTGAAATTGAAAGTCGGGGTCAAGAGGCTTAAGAGAAAGTTCTGGAGAGGTATAAATCTCGGCTTTGAGCAGTATTACTTCTGACGATGCTTTATGCTCTTTGCCTAAAATTTCACAGGGAACTTTGCAGAGATCTTGAAATAGCTGATCGCGCTCTAACGGATCCGAAATTTTTTTAAAAAAACTTTGCTCTTGTGTCATGACGCAAAGCTCTCATCTTCTTCTGAGTTTTCTTTTTTTTGCAGACTTGCACCAATAGCGGCACCAAAAAGAATCGCGTACCAAAGTAGCAAAATCCAAAGCAAGACTAAAGGAATCGAGGCCAGCCCACCATATAATTTGCTGTAATTAAATACTTTGCGAGAGAACCAAAGAAATAGTCGATGCACACTCATGAGCCCGAGTGCACCAACCATCGCACTTGCGACGGCCGAGCGCCAACGCACAAAAACTTGTGGTACAATTTTATAGACAAACATCAGAACCAAGAAAAAAACTGAGATATAAACAAGCTCGGTAGGGATTTGATTTGAAATTTCGCTGAGCTGGCGCATAGAGTTGATGGCCACTAAAGTAGCAAGGCCAAACGGAAAGACGATGATCGCAAGCCAATAAAAAAAGACTCTTTGAGCAAGGCTTCTTTTGTTTTCAATATTCCACACACGGTTTATTCCGACTTCCATGTCATGAATCAGTCGGGTGGATGTCATAATCAGTATAAGTGCTCCCCAAAATCCAATTTTTGCTGATTGCATTCTCAGGATGGCAGCTTTGATCAAACGGATTCCCTCTCCACCAGCAGTTTCTGAAAAATTTGAGAAAATCATTTTTTCAACCTGTGGATAAAGGCTCTCTAAGCCACCGAGCTTTTGCAGAATTGTTAGTGAAACAGCTAAAAATGGAATGAGTGATAGCACAGTTGAAAATGCTAGGCTTGCAGCAACCATCTGCAATTCACCATCTTGAACTTGGAGCTTTAGTTTTTTTAAAAATTGAAGTGCGATCATTCTGTTTTATTGTAGACCGAGATCTCCTCTGAAGGCGAGGACCACTCGACTGGACCTACCACCAATGTTTTTGCCGCTTCATAGGTCCATTCTTAAGATAGGATGCGAGGAGCTTTTTATATCTTTTTTTGGAACTTTTGAGAGAAATGTGTTTGAGCGCCAGCAGATAAGTCTCGGCCTTCCAAACATTTTTGGTGCTGGCTCGCCAATCCGTCTTAGTATCATCTAATTGCGCTAGCTGATACGCAGTAATCTTTCCGACTTTGTCGACATACGGATCAAAGTAGCTCCAAGTCAAATCGCGAAGACTTCGATAATGCGCGGGTCTGCCATGCAGACCTTCGTCTCGAGATCTGGCAATCGCGCCCCATTTATTATTTTTTTTAAAAACATAGATAACGTGATCGAGTCCATCTTGGCTTTCAAAGCTCAGAACCTGCGGTGGATACCCATGACATTCCAGAATTGCAGCAGCAATCAGAGCGGCTTCAAAGCAGTGGGCTTGTTTTTTTGCCAAAGCCGATGCGGCTGAGCGCAACGTTTCTCCGCCTTTTTCTCGGTTGTACTCTAGCTTGTACAAGAAGGCCTGAACTTGCTTTGGAGTTTTTAGTGTCTGGCTGAGTTTTTTAAAAATGTCTTTCCGGTGATTCACAAAAGCTTCCTTGATGTTGGATCTAGGAAAATTATAAACAATCTCAAGTTTGAACGTAAACGAAAATGACCCGGGTCTGTCTTTACTTGGCCTTAGAGATGAGCCATGCTCAAAGCTGATGGACTTTTATTCGCAAATACCTTCATTTCAAAGTTTTAGTGATATTTCTAAGACTGAAAATTATCAGCCCGTGCCAGACTCGGCTTGGGTTTTGTTGACAGATATTCGAGGCTCTACGCAAGCGATAAAAGAGGGCCGCTATCGCCATGTTAATACTATCGGAGCCAGTTGCATCGCAGCTGTTCGCAATGCTCTTGCGCGCAAAGAAATTGCGTATGTTTTTGGCGGAGATGGGGCTTCTTTTGTTATTTCTGAAGACGATAAAGAGAAAGCACTTGCAGCTCTTTTAGCCGTGAAGAAAATGTCAGAAGATAATTTTCAGCTTGAATTGCGTGTTGGAGCCGTGCCTGTGAATGCAATTCGTTCTGCTGGCGGTGACATACTCATAGCAAAATACGAACTTGTGAAGGGCCAATTTTTGGCGGCCTTTCGCGGTGGGGGTTTGTCGCTCGCAGACGCTCTTATCAAGCAAAATTCAAAATATTTGGTTGAGTCTGTGGGCGAACAAAAAAAACCAAATTTAGAGGGTCTTTCTTGTCGGTGGGAGCCATTATTTTCACAAAATGGAAGTATGGTTTCGCTTTTAGTTCAGAGCAGCGAGCCCGTCGATTTGAATGTTTATAGTGATGTGATTGAGCAGATTCAAAAAGTTGTGGGAGCTAGTCTAGGCACTTTGAATCCAGTGCAGGTGACAAACATGCGCTTGAAGTGGGTGCCTCCCAGCGGATCTATAGAAGCCTCGGTCAAGGGTACAAAATTTCTCTACTTGCTGTCTCGTTTGAGGGTTTTATTTGCCTCGCTTTTTGTGAAGCTTTTAGTTGTAACGAATATTCCTCTTGGCACCTTTCGTGGAGATCGTTACGTCAGAGAGACTTCTGCTAACGCAGACTATAAAAAATTTGATGATATGTTGAGATTGGTATTGGATTGTTCGGATGCGCAATTCGAAAAAATTATATCTTATCTAGAAAACTTAAGAGCTCAGAAAAAAATATTTTATGGTTTTCAAAAATCAAGTTCAGCTCTGATGACCTGCATGGTTTTTTCTTCAGTCGACGATCATGTGCATTTTGTCGATGGTGCTGACGGCGGTTACGCATTGGCTGCACGGGTATTGAAAGCTCAAAAAGCCATCTGATCAGGCGACGAGGCATGTGTGAGTGCTTCAAACTCTGCATGGGCGCGGTATTCACGCAAAGCTCGCTGACCTTTTTCTGATGTCAAAATTTCATAAGTTCTTTCTAAAGTATCCATCGCTCGGTATTCGTAACTGTCTCTTGTTGCATATCCCTGAAGTCCTTCGGGAATAGAAATATGCAATGCTTTCTCTAGATATTCTGCAAAAGCTTTGTTGTGTTCAACACCCCAGTCATCCAAAGTTTTAGCAGCAATTGTTGCCGTTCCTGCCATGTCAAAATGCTTTCGTGATGTATTCCAAAACGGTCTTAAAAAATAATTTGGAGGATAATTGATCTCTGTGTCTGCTTTCATCTGTTTTTGAAAGTCGTAGGCGTCGCCTACTACTTTTACAAAGTAGGCGTCGCTGATATCTCTGAAGACGATCTTTCCTGTAGGTTTTAAATCACGATCTAGCTGCAGCAAAATATTTTGTGGATTTGGTGCCTCAAGCTGCATTCCGTATCTTAGTAAAAATCGAGCTTTGGCCTCTCCGAGCGCACGTGCAAAATGTTTGGCGAAAAAACTTTCGAACTTTTTGCCGTTGGCCTTTGCGATCTCTTTGCCTACGTAAGGAATTGAGAGCGCTGGCAGATAATAATTTCCGTCATCAAGAGCTCTTGCGTCTCTTAGAACTATTCCCTCGTGAGTTTCTTTATCTGAGATTGTCATAACTTCTTTTAGTACGATCAACATCGGGTCAGGTCCGAGACGCTTATCGTTTTCGTTGATGTGATTTGAATGCACAAGAGCTGGCAAAACATCGACATTGGTTATGACCTTTTCAAGTTGTCTCGGATTTTTTGGACCATGAGGGCGGTCAGTGGCCATTTTTAGTGTAAACCCGCGGAGCCCACCATCGATCAAGGCTATAGATCTTGAGGCTGTTAAGTAGCCTTTCCATTTTTGTGTTTGCACATTCAGATTTTGAAATGGGGGGCGAGCGTCTTGATTGTACGGATGATGTGGCCACAAAATTTCTTTGTTGCTGGGAGCAATAAATTTTTTCATAATTTCAGTGGGGAGCAACTTGGTTTTTTCAGCCTTGATGAGTTCTACGGGGACCTTTGAGACCGAGATCTCAACTGGCTCTGTGCTTTGTTTAAAATAGCTTAAAGTGGCCTGCTGCTCCCATAAAAGTAATTGCATATAAGCATCTGAAATTACTATGGTTTTATTGTAACTGGCGGGCCTATCGAAGACCTTCGAGCAAAGCGGGTCAGCAGTTGCCAAACTCATGGTCAGCTGCAAAGCCAAAAACGTTATAATACTGAGTAGAAAGCTTCTATTTTGCAGATGATCTCCTTTTTCTTAGATCCACTCTGAACAAAGCAGCTTTGGTGCCATTGGTCTAGAGAGTGATATGGCAAAGCCCAAGATTTAAGTTACAAACTTTAGTCTTGGGCGCTTTTGTCCAGATTTGAGAGATAAACACTCTCTGTTTCAAAAGTTTAATACAGATCCTGTAAACTGTTGGAGACATTCAAGATTGTTTATCTAAGGGGGGGCTTGTGCGCTCTTTTAAGTTTTATGTGCTAATTTTTACTTTGCCGTTGTTTTTATTTTCGTGCACGACAGCCAATAAGAACACCGCCGAGACCCCAGCCGTTGCTAATAGTTACGTCAGGGCTTTTGCAGCCACTCAGGAGCCAATTTCTTATGCCGATCCACAAACTGGAAAGGGCTTTTGGCAAGAATTGAATGAATCTAAAAAACCTAAGCTGCTAAAACCAAAACTTCAGGTCTTTGGCACGTGGGTTCGAGCAAATCCCGTAGCTACTTTTCAGGATATCAGAAAATATTCTCCCGTGCTGGAGTTGGAACCATTGCCGATTTCTGACAAATCCTATGCAAATAAAGGGACCATTGTCTTGAGTCGCTATCAAGATGTTGTTGAAGCATTAAATATGCCTTCAAAACTTTCAGTCAGAAATTATCAAGACAAGATGGAAAGATCCGTGGGCCCCTTCATGCTGGCCTATGATGGGTCTCAATATAATATAAAAGAAAAACCCTGGATGCGAAAGATGATGCCAGAATCTGATCTTTCACAAGTCCGGCAAATCGTGCGTCGTCTTGTAAGCCAAGCTATCACCGACGAGCAGTACATCGGAGAAGATCTCAACGGAAAGACCTATGGGCGCCTAGAGATAATCAATCAGATTGCCAGAAAAGTTCCAATACAATTGAGCGGCGAATATTTTGGATTTCCTGGTCCAAATCTGAAAAAAATGTACGAGTGGTCTCGAGCTACGCAGGATGATTTTTTTCATAACGTTAAAAATGATAAAGATGTGCGCTTGGCGGCAGTCAAGGCCGGCAAGGAAATGCACGAATATTTAAAGGACTTAGTAGACCAAAAACAAAAACAGATCGTTGCAGGTTCTACCCAAGATGATGTGCTGTCGCGCTTAGTCCGCAATGATGTTAAAGAGTTCGTTTCTCCGCAGTCGGCCGAAGACGACCGAGTTCGTACAAATATTATCGGTACTCTTGTTGGCGGTATTGAGACCACTCAAGCCGCGATTTCTCAATCTCTTGAGCAGCTTTTTTTACGCCCTGAGATGTTTGAAAAAGCAAGACTTGCAGCTCAAGCAAACGATGTTGATCTTGTGGCTAAGTATGTATGGGAGGCCTTACGTTTTCATCCAGTCAATCCATTCGTTGTTCGTTATGCTGAGCAAGATATCAAATTGAAAAGCGGAGCTATTGTTCCGCAAGGTTATCATGTGTTGATATCAACGCAGTCGGCGATGTTTGACGACTATGAGCCCGGATTTGAACAGCCCAATGAGTTTCGCTTGGATCGAAACCAGTCAAAGTTTTTCCATTTAGGCTATGGACATCATCGCTGTTTGGGTGACTTTGTGGCTTCGATCGAAGTTCCAGAAGTCGTCATGGCGTTACTCAAACTTCCAAATTTGCGCCCTGCCAGTGGCCATGCTGGGACAATCGACTTCCGCAAACGAATCAAACCGAACACATTGTCTGCAGATACGGTGAGCACGTCATTTCCAGAGTCATATTCTTTAGAGTATGATGCGACCCCAGATCAAAAAAATAAAATTGAAGTCGCAAACTCTGATTACGCTTACGAAGACTATCTGATGAATTTTGATCGCGCTTCTTATCGTAAGTGCTTGGCAGGAATTCCTCAGTCGACCACGCAGTCAACACCGCTTGTGGTAATAAATGCAATTCGTACAAATATAAAAAAGCATAAACTGAATGTTCTAACGGGAGATAACCGTGAGCTTTTGTACTGCCGGCTCAGCGAAGGCTTCAGAGCTTGCATGGATGAAAGAGTAAAAAAGAATAAATTTCAAATTTTACTTCCAGGCGTTGAGCACGAAGATGCATTTTTTGAGTGTGCTAAAAACGAGAGTCTTTCTGATACTGAGATTGCATTCTATAAGCATGTGATGCTCGGAAAGCCTTTGGATGTCCGACAGATTTCTACAAATCAAGCGCAGCGTAATACCGGTGCTGATTATCGTTTCGAAGATCACCTCAAGTTTTACAATCGGTTTCCTTACCGTGAGTGCTTTATGAATCCGGCGGGGCTATCAGCATTTAAAAATGACCGAGATATGATTATGTATGCGCGGCTGAACATCGACTTTAGGCTTTGCATGGGTAAGCCGATTTTGTTGAACCGCTACACCGGCGGACTTTTGGGAGCGGATCGCGATCCAACCTACGAAAAGTGTAAAGACGGAGTCTATAATCCTAAAACTTTTAAATACGAAGGCGCATTGTCAAAAACTGAGAAGTACTTCTACGAGACTGAAATTCTTGGGCGAAGAGTTCGCTTTGATGAGCTTTAAATTTAATTGAGAGTTATAAAAGAGAACATATAAAAATAGGACGAGAGCATGAATTATTTTATTCTTATTTTGTTTGCAAGCCTGGGTTTAGTTGTAAGTTGCACCGGAAACCGTATCGACGAAAAGTCGCGTTTTCCGGCCTCTGAGGCTAAGGTATTTGAAAAACCTCAAGGTCTGCAAGGTTCTGATCTGGCGGAATTTGAGCATCTTTCAGAAGGCGCAGACATCTATCCTTACGAGTGGATCAATGCACTAAAGTCCGTCGGATTTGCAGACAGTCAGGGCAAAATATCTCGTCCATTCATGAGCGATCTGGATGAAAAATTTGGAATTTTTTCAAGCTCAAATCTAAAAAATTCTGAGGGTCGAAGCTTTTTGCTTCCTTGGGTTGGTTTGAGTGTTGCCTGGAGCAACCATCGCCCTGAGCAAGCAGAGGCCTTTCAAGAGACTGAATCCGAAATTGTTCGACAAGTAGATGGTGTCAAATCAATTCGCATGGTCGGTACAAACTGTTCATTTTGCCATTCGGGCGGGCTCGAGTACAAAAATCAGTTTTATAAAATTGATGGCTCTCCAAGTATCTCAAATGTTCGTGGATTCTTTCTGGATCTTTCAAAATCAACTCTTGGGGTTCTTGCTAAGCCAGAGTTAGCGGTGCAATTTCTTAAAAACTTGAATGTTAAATATCCTGAAAAGCGGGCGGAAGAGCTCAATCAATATTTTTTGAAGAGACTGGGTGAGACCACTCATGGTTTCGTCAGCCTTGGCAAACTTAGTGGCAAGCTCACTCTGCTTGAAGCCAAATATCTGCATGACACGCGCAGATTGTTCGAGGGCAAGCAGGCGATCGCCGACGCTCTCGAAAAGCTTTTGCGCATCACTTATGGTTTTTCAGACGCGGATGACATAGGTGAGCTTTCGGCGCGGATGAAGTTTTTAGGAACTTTAATGGTCGGCACAAGTCCTCGCACAGCCGAGACTATCTCTGGGTATGGCCGAACCGATGCCTTTGGCCGTATCGGGAATTTGGTTTTGCGTGGCGATGATCCGATTGGATACACAGCGCCTGTGTCTTTGCCGTGGATTTGGGGGCTTAAGTATATGGCGATGATTCATTACAATGGAAACACCAATTCGGTGGCCCTGCGCAATGTGGGTCAGTCTTTGGGCTTAGGTGCGATCATCTTAAATGACAAACTAGATTCTACGGTTAACGTTAAAAATTTAGATCGTCTTGAAAAACTAGCGCATAAAATTCCGGTCCCTCAATGGGAAAAAGTCTTTGCTGGCGTGCCTGAGTTACAAATCAAAGAAGATCTCGCGGCCGATGGTAAAAAAGTCTACGAGAAGAGCTGTCAAGGTTGCCACGAGTCTAACCATTTTGTCGGGCCTGCAGGAGTGCTGAGAGAGTACAAAATGTTTTCTCTTGAAAAGGTGGGCACTGATTCTAATGCAGCTCAAAATGCGGTAAAGGCTGTAGGAACTGTTGAATTCAATCGTTCCATTTTTAATGGGGTCAGCGGTATTAAGGCTAGGTTCTATGAAAGATATCAAGTCACGCCTCAGGAGCAGGCGGCGATCGAATATCGTGAAATGAGAGGGGCTGAGTTTTTCCGTGACACTTTGAATGGTTTCAATCGCCAAGCTGAGTTTAAAAATACCTATGGTGACGTTCAGGCTGGCACTGGCTACAAAGCTCGCCATCTTTCGGGGGTGTGGGCCACAGCGCCTTACCTGCACAATGGGTCGGTTCCAACTTTGTGGGATCTTTTGCAAGATCCTACGAAGCGACCTAAAATATTTCTAATTAAGAGTCACGAATACGACCCACAAAAATTAGGTTATAAGTCTCAGCAAGAGGCTGATGTTATCGGGCGAGTGAAAGCGTGTAACAAGGATGATCAATCTTGCATAGACACTTCAATCAGCGGCAATCACAACACAGGGCACATCTATGGTACAGATCTGACCGACACTCAGAAGTGGGCTCTGCTCGAGTACCTCAAGGTGCTTTCGCCTGAACCTGAGTATTATTGGTAAGTACTATTAGTCCCAACATAGTTCTTTTGTGAGTCAAAAGGGCTCACCGCTCTCTTTCAAATCTACTCCATTGCATTACATTTGGCGGCACTCTTGCAGAATCATAGGACATAAACGTCTTACAATGGGGGTGACTGTGGGCGACATATTAAAAATCACGAGTAAAAATCTAATTACAATCGCTGAGGAGGCTTCGCTTGCTGAAGCTCAGACGCTGATGCGAAAAATGAATATCCGGCATCTTCCGGTGACAAATGAGCAGAACCATTTGGTGGGATTGATCAGCGACCGAGATCTACAAAGAGCCATGCAATCAAAACTGATTAGCACTGAAATTGGTGAGTGGGAAAGAACCGAGTTTGATCCTCTTTACGTTGTTGCCGATTACATGGCTTGGCCAATTAAAACTGTGCCCTCGAGCGCTACCGTAAAGACGGTAGCGGACCTTATGCTCAAAGAAAAAATTTCGAGCTATCTGGTCACCGAAAACAATCAAGTGATCGGAATTGTTACGACCGATGACATGCTCAAATATCTCGTTAAGACAATTGGTGAGCAGCACACGACTTGGCAGCAATCGGTCGCAGATTTATTTTCGCTCGACAAGGCCGGTGTCTACGCACAAACGCTGGCTGATTCAGGTATTTAAATTCAAAATTAAAAACTCAATTAAAAGGAATAAATATGAAAACATCAAAATCAATTCGAAAAAATTTAATTACTATATTGATCGCAACCGGAACAGTTGCACTGGCTGCCTGTGCATCGAGCGGAGCCAAATCCGATTCAGAAATGGATCAAAAAGTCAGCACTCAGGCGCCAGCAAATACACCAGAGCAAATTCGCGATAGAGCTGCAGAAACATTTGCAAACTCTCAAGGCTTGAACCCCGAGCAAAAAGCGAAGCTAACGGTCATCTACCAAAAAACATATGGCGAGGCTATGACCATTCGCAAAGACATTGGGCAAAGCAAATCGCTGCTTTTTGAGATGATTGCAACAAAGGATTATAAATCAAAAGAAGTCGAAGCATTAAAACAAAGAATCATTGCTCTTGATTATAAAAGACTGGATGTCATGTTTAAAGCCATGGCCGATGTACAAGCTGTTGTGGGCTTTGGAAAAGGGACAGAAGATATTTACAAACATCTTCGCGATTACGAAATGCCTCGCCCTGGAAGGATGATGACCGATTATTAATCTTGGTGCCCGAAACAGGACTTGAACCTGCACCACCTTGCGATGACTAGTACCTGAAACTAGCGCGTCTACCAGTTCCGCCATCCGGGCTAGGATGAAATGCAAAAACATTCAGGTAAATAATTGTTCTCAAATTCTTACGAGTTGGGTGGCTTGTCAAGCCACCCAAGCCTGCGTGTTAATTAAATTTTTCTTTTATTTGCTGGCCGCTTTTCGAAGGGCCTCTTTTAGGGAAGTTGTCTTTCTTCCGATCAATTTTTCTAAGTCCGTTGACTCAGTAAAAAGCTGGCTATTTTTAGCCCCGGTGTCAGAGTCTGCAAGTACATGTGCGAATCCTTGAGGAAGTCCAAAGCTCACGAGAAGCTTTTCGTACTCGGCCTCTGGCAAATCTCTATAGGCCACGGCTTTTTTTGTCTGGTCGCTGATTTGTTTTGCCAGTTCGTTCAGCGTGAACGATGCATTGCCGCCAAGTTCATAGGTTTTATTCTCGTGCCCGGATTGGGTGAGCACTTTCACAGCGGCCAAGGCATAATCAAGGCGGCTGGCCGAAGAAAAGCGACCTTCTCCGGCAGAGCCTAAAAGCGTTCCTGTTGCGATCGCTGAGCTCATATTTTCGGTGTGATTTTCTAGGTACCATCCGTTGCGAAGAAGCGTATACGCAAGTGCTGATTTTTTAATTTCAGCTTCGGTGGCTAGATGTTCTTTGGCGAGCTCGAGGGTCGAAGAGTTGGCGCGCAGGATGCTTGTGTAAACAAGATGCTGAATTTTGTTGGCTAGTGCTGCGGCGATAATATTTTTGTGCTGGGACTCGCGTTTTCCGATCTCGTTAGATGAGATCAACAAAACTTTGGTTGCTCCTTTGAGCGCACCTGCCAGTGAATTTTTGTCGTCATAGTCAGCCTGTCGAACTTGCACTCCAAGCTCTTCGATGCCGCGAGCATTGGCGGGGTTTCTGGCGAGCGCAATAATTTGAGAGGGCGGAACTTGTCTAGCAAGTTCTTGAATAACATGGTGGCCTAATTTTCCGGTGGATCCTGTGATGGCAATCATTAAAATCTCCTTTTTGATTTTCAATCGGTTTGCTTTTTGTTATACTTACTTTAACATAGTCACTATATTTTAGTAAGTACGCACTTTTTTGTAAGTGTTTAGTTGTGGAAATAGTAGTAATTATAGATAGATAGGATAGATGTATGGCTAAAAACAAGATTTTAAAGGCCGACGTTTACTCGGCAGATTGTCCTTCGCGGGGAGTGCTTGATCACGTGACTTCGAGATGGGGCACCTTGATTTTGGTCATTCTGCTAGAAAAGACCCACCGCTTTAGCGAGCTTCGCAAAAGCATCGGCGGTGTAAGCGAAAAAATGCTGGCTCAGACGTTACAAGATCTAGAAGCAGACGGTTTTGTCCTGCGCAAAGCTTACCCGGTAATTCCTCCAAAAGTAGAATACAGTCTGACACCGATGGGAAAAGACGTTGCTCTAAGGGTTGAGGCATTAAAGTCTTGGATTGAAAAGAATTTGCAGAAAGTTTTGAGTGCACGAAAAATTTCTGGTTAAAACTTACGTGGTTGGCGTATGAATCTACTAGCAATTTTCAAATTAAAAATTGAATGTTGGCTTGTCTGTTGCAATAGTTATTTCTGAACTTAAGGTAGAGTCATTCTGCCACCAA
>CANCBY010000060.1 GCA_947374445.1 Pseudobdellovibrionaceae bacterium | reverse complement strand
TCACTGACTTGGCGATTTCTGGTGATGGTTACTTCAAAGTTAAAGGCACAGATGGAGAATCTTTCACTCGTGATGGTTCTTTTCACTTTGACCGCGAAGGTTACATGGTCTCTAACGACAATCAACGTGTTCAAGGTTATGATGCTGATGAAAAAGGTCAGATTATTAACAAGACTGGCGACATCAAGTTCCCTCGTGCAATGACTCCAGCTAAGGCAACCAAAGAAGTGAAGCTAGATCTAAACTTAGATTCTCGTATGGAAGCCAATAAAAAATTCAACATCAAAGATCCATATGCAACTTCACACTTTAGCTCAGGTGTTGAGATCTATGACTCTCAAGGTAATAAGCATTTGTTGACCCTTTTCTTTAACAAATCTGAAGATCGCAAATGGGAATTCAATGGTCTTTGCGACGGCAAAGAAGTTGATGGTGGTACTGAGGGTGAATTGGCACAAGTTCTTAAAGGTAAGCTTGAGTTCAACGTTGACGGAAAACTTCAGACTCAAGAAGTGACTGATAGCAGTCTGAACTTCAAGGGTGGAGCATTCCAAAACCAACAAATCAAATTCAACTTTGGTGATGCGATTGGTGAAGGCGGAAAAGGACTTAATGGAACAAAACAGTACGGCAAAGAGTCTGATTTGATCACATGGCATCAAGATGGTGCAGCTGCAGGTACAATCACAAGTCTTTCATTCAATGATGAGGGTGTGTTGACGGCTCTGTATTCAAATGGTGAAGCTCGTGACTTGTCGCAAATTTGTTTGGCGAAGTTCGAAAATCCAGAAGCTCTCTTCAAGGTTGGTAACAACAGATTGAAGGAGTCTCGTGATTCAGGAACTCCAGCTCTTGGTATGGCGGGTAAATCGGGCCGTGGTAAACTTTTCGCGAAGTCTCTTGAGAGATCAACTGTCGATTTAGCGGCAGAGTTCGTGAACTTGATCCAAGGTCAACGTAGTTTCCAAGCCAATGCGAAAACAATTACAACAACGGATGAATTGCTGAACGAAGTCATTCAGTTGAAGCGATAAGCTTAGACTGAGTTAAAACTTTAACTTTATGAGCCCCTCAATTTTTTGAGGGGCTTTCTTTTTTATACTTCTAAAGCCACTTGTCACAAACCTTTTCTGAAGGTTATAGGTTTAGCATGATGATAAAAAAGTTTATTCTATTTTTTCTCACAGCTCTGAGCGTGTGGGAGCAGAAAAGGCCCTTCCTTATTTTAGCCAAGATGATTTGACACCTTACTGGCAGACAGAAGGTAATACTTCTTCCGATTCAAAAAAATATGTGCCAGCGCAAGTTAAAAGATTTCAAGTGATCAATCAAAATTCAGAGACGATCAACGAATTGAGCTTGAGCAAGAGAGTTTCCCTGGTGAATTTCCAGGTTTGTGCCCGACGATGATGAGATCGATCTTACAGTTTCAAAAGAAGTTTCCAATTGCGAATAAAAATGTAAAAGTCTTCGCGTTTTTCGTGACCCCATAAGACGACAGCCCGCTTCGGCTGCAAGAGTATGCAAAATCTCATCATCTAGACCTTAAGCAGTGGGCGCTCCTAGCCTGAGATAAAAAACAAATCATGCGAGTCGGAAAAGAAATGTTTCGAGCCGATGGATCGATTGGGTCACAAAAAAACGAAGATTCATTCATTCACACAAGAAATATTTATCTGGTGGATAAAGACTTAAAAATCAGAGGCATTTATGACACTGGAAGTACTGACGCGATGGCTACTTTGGCTCAGGATTTAGAGAAGATTAAAAAAGAATAGTTGGAACAATAACAATTGATTTCAACGGATTGTTTTTATAAAGAATGCTTGAAGCTTTACAGAAGGGGAACACAGTATGGCTAAGCACACTTTAAAGAGAGTATTTTTTTCTTTTATAACTTTGGGTTCGCTGGCTTTTGGCTTGAGTGCGGGAGCTGTTCCTCGGCGTGTAATTCTGATTCGACATGCTGAAAAACCTGACGTGAAATCGGATGATCTTTCTCCTGAGGGATTTAAGCGGGCGCAAGCTTTGACTCAACTTTTTGAAAGACAGCCAGCTCTTGTGAGTTTTGGTTACCCCGCAGTTTATTTTGCTGCTCGCTATCAGCGGGGGACTTCATCTAATCGTTCGGTTGAAACGCTCACTCCGTTAGTTCAAAAGTATAAACAAACTCTGCAGACCCCTTTTCTTCCTGTCGACTATCAAGGATTAGTTCATGTGCTCATGACCGAGCCTCAGTTGAACGGCAAAGTTGTTATGATGGCTTGGCCTCATGGCGACATCCCAGCGATTGCAAAAGCTTTAGGTGCTAAGGCTCCTGATCATTGGAATCCAAATACTTTTGACCGTATCTGGCTCTTAGATTTTTCCGGTCCTGATGGGAGCATCGTGACATTTCATGATCTCTCGCAAAACCTGATGCCGGGCGATTCGCACTAAGCCAGCGTCTGCTGTTTAGCTCGATGAATATATATAGAATTAAGGTAAAAAAATGGCCCCACCGCAGTGGAGCCAAATAGAAATTTTTTAAGTTAACAGAAGTGATCGATTAGTGGTGTCCGCCGCCAGGCCCACCTTGCTGACCGCCACCTTGTCCGCCTTGGCCACCTTGGCCACCACCCTGTTGACCGCCGCCTTGTTGGCCGCCACCGCTAGGTCCACCTTGTTGACCACCGTGTGAACCGCCACCTTGAGGTCCACCTTGTTGACCGCCCATTTGACCGCCACCGCGCTGACCGCCACCTTGTTGTTGACCGCCACCTTGTTGCTGACCGCCACCTTGTTGTTGACCGCCACCTTGTTGCTGACCGCCACCTTGTTGCTGACCGCCGCCTTGTTGCTGACCGCCGCCTTGTTGCTGACCTTGTCCGCCTTCAGATGAACCTTTTTTCTGTCCTGAAGTTGAAGAAGATTTTTTACCTTTAGTAGTCGAAGTTTTTTTACCAGTTTGACCAGCTTCGCCGCCAGTTTGTTCTTTTGGAGCACCATTAGTTGCGCCAGTTGCTCCGCCAGCTGCCGCACCTGTTGCGTTCTCTTGAACCCAAGCGGTTTGAGCTGAACCCAAAATAACAGACATTAATACCAATTTTTTCCAAGACAGAGCCATCGAGATCCCCTTATTTAAGTTAAGCAATTATATTGCGTTAACGGTGTTTTGTTTTTGTTTCCTAATGAAAATGCTAAAAGTTTAATGCTAAAAAAACAACTCTAGAAAAACGAGAGCGAGACCTTTTTAGGTGTCTGCGTAGTTCGTTCATCCGGTGGGGATATCGGCGTGATTTTCACAATCTTGAATTGGACAAAAGTTCAGAAACTCTAAGCGCCGAGATAGCTTCTTCGGACATTGTCATCGTTAAGCAAATCTTGACCACGGCCTTCCATTGTTACAAGCCCGGTCTCAATCACATAGGCTCGATGCGAGGACTTGAGAGCCATCTTTGCGTTTTGCTCAACCAGCAGAACGGTCATTCCTTTTTTATTCAGGTCCAAAATAATCTCGAAGATTTGCGCCACAATTTTAGGAGCAAGTCCGAGTGAAGGCTCATCGAGTAAAAGCAAATCAGGTCTGGCCATCAGCGCACGGCAAATGGCTAGCATCTGTTGCTCGCCACCCGAAAGAGTGCCCGAGAGCTGTTTGGCCCTCTCCTTTAGTCTAGGAAAAAGCTGAAAACTCATTTCAATATCTTTAAGAATCTCAGCGCGGTCCGAACGAAAGTAAGCTCCCATTTCGAGATTTTCGTAAACACTCATTTGCGCAAAAACGCCACGGCCCTCTGGGGATTGTGCCAAGCCAAGACTAACACGGTCATGGGCAGGGATTGGATTGAGCAAATTCCCTTTGAAGCGGATTTCGCCTTGAGCCTCGGCAATCCCCGAAATCGCTCTGAGGGTTGTTGTTTTACCGGCCCCGTTGGCGCCGATCAATGAAACAACTTCGCCCTTGTTCACATGGAAAGAAATTCCCTTGAGAGCATGAATAGATCCATAAAACACATTGAGATTTTTGACTTCAAGCAAAGGGGAGTTTGAGCTATTCGACATCAGTGCACCTCGGCTGTGTTGTCTTCGTCATCGACGCCCAAATAAGCTTCGATAACTTTAGCTGAGTTTTGAATTACTTGCGGAGTGCCTTCTTCGATTTTAATCCCATGATCAAGAACCATGATGCGTTCACAAATGCCCATGACAAGTTTCATGTCATGCTCAATCAAAAGCACGGTCAGATTAAATTCTTTTCTAATTTTTGCGATGAGATCCATCAAATTGTGAGTCTCTTGATGATTCATTCCCGCTGCGGGCTCATCCAGGCAAATCAATTGAGGCTTTGTGGCCAACGCGCGCACAATCTCGAGCTTTCTTTGCTCGCCATAAGGCAAAGCCATCGAAGGGGCATGGGCCTTGCCTTCAAGATTAAATATTTTCAGTAAATGCATAGCCTGTTCGCGGAGAGATTTTTCTTCTTTTAAAAAAAGAGAGTTCTGCATAACCGCAGCGCCAAGTCCGTAAGTTAAATGTTGAGCCCCTGCAATCAAGACGTTTTCTAAAACCGAGAGTTCTTTGAATAATCGAATATTTTGAAAAGTTCTGGTCATTCCCAAATGAGAAATTTGAAATGGTTTTAAGCCCTTTAATGGCATTCCTGCAAAAACAACTTGGCCCGAAGTTGGTTGGTAAACTCCGGTGAGCATATTAAAAACCGTTGTCTTACCTGCGCCGTTGGGACCGATAAGGCCCATGAGTTCGCCCTCTTTGATATGAAACTCAAGGCTGTCGACGGCTTTGAGTCCGCCAAATTGCATTGTGATTTTTTGCACTTCAAGAAGATTTTTTGCGGACATAATCCGTGATCTCCTTATTTCCGAAAAGTCCTTTCGGACGTAGAATCATCAAAAGAATCAAACTCAGAGCATAGATCACCATGCGTAGATCCACACCGGTGAGTTCTTGCAGTGGGCGCAAGGCCTCGGGCATGACTGTGATAAAAATAGCCGCAAGAATAGCTCCACTCATGCTGCCCATACCGCCAAGTACAACCATGATCACTGAGTCTACACTTCGAGCAAATGAGAACGACGAAGGATTTAGATAATTTGTAAAATGCGCAAAGATCGAACCTGCAATGCCGGCAAAAAAACTTGAAAGTACGAAAGCTCTCACTTTTGCTTTGGTGGTATTGATGCCCATGGCTTCAGCGGCGATCTCGTCCTCGCGCACACTCAAGAAGGCTCGGCCATGAGTTGATTTGACCACACGCCAGATCACGAAAAAGGTGATAATCACCCAGATCGAAGCATGAATATAGCCGGCTATAAATTTAGGCTCACTGGGGCCTGGAATACCAAACATTCCGCGGGCACCGCCCACAGCGGGAGTGCTCTGAAGAACCACGCGGATAATTTCACCAAAGCCCAAGGTCACAATTGCTAGATAGTCACCCTTTAATCTCAGAGAGGGGAGTCCCACAACAAAACCTGCTGCTGCCGCCAAACATCCACCAACCAGCGCATAAAGTAAAAAACTAAATATTTCAAAAGGCTGAGGTAATAATGGCATTTGCGTGCTGAGGTAAGCCGATGCATAGGCGCCCACGGCCATAAAGCCCGCATGGCCTAAAGAGAACTGGCCTGTGTAGCCATTCACTAGATTAAGGCTCATCGCCAAAATCATATTTATAAGAATGATCACGAGCATGAGCTGAATAAACGAATTAAATGCGACATTTACAATCGCGCCAAAGGCCAACATTGCAAGCAGTGCTAGAAATGGATTTTTGAGTGCCTTTAACATTAGACTTTTTCCACTCCGCCTTTGCCCAGAAGACCTGATGGTTTGAAAATCAAAATAACAATCAGGATTCCAAATGCCAGAGCATCTCGGTACGTCGATGACAAGTAGCCGACCACCATTTGTTCAGAAAGCCCCATCAGCAAGCCACCGAGCACTGCACCCATGATGTTTCCGATGCCGCCAAGAACTGCAGCCACAAAAGCCTTCATGCCAATCATCAAGCCCATCAAGGGATCAATTTTTGGGTATTTCATTCCAACCAGCACACTGCCTATGCCCGCTAATGAAGAGCCGACGATGAAGGTAAATGAAATAATCCGGTCCGGGTTTACGCCCATGAGAGAGGCCACAGTGCGATTTTGTGAAACAGCTCGCATCGCACGGCCCAGCTTGGTGTGATAAATTAAAAAATGCAGTGAGAGCATTGCAACCAATGTCACAGCTAAAACGGAGACATCATTCATCTTCAGTGGCACACCAAAAACTTCTGTGAGCACACCGTCTTCAATGACGTTCGGAAATACTTTAGGATCAGCACCAAAAAAAATCTGACATGAGAATTGTAAAAGCAAACTCACACCAATGGCAGTGATTAAAATATTCAGCTTGGGAGCTTTTCTTAAGGGGCGATAGGCAAAACGCTCAATCGCAAGGCCCAAAACACTGCAAGCTACCATTGAGGCAATCAAAAGAATGGCAAGAGTTGCAATTCCCGGAGAGTTGTTGAGCCCTAAAAGCTTAGCTGCAAAGTAGGCGGCAAAAGCCCCGACCATATAAACATCAGAGTGAGCAAAATTGATCAGCTGAAGAATTCCGTACACCATGGTGTAGCCCAGGGCTATGAGGGCGTAGATACTGCCCAAGCTGATTCCGTTGATGAGATGCTGAATGAAATCTTGGCCTGGGCTGTTCATGAATGCTATTAGAAAATCAAGGGTTCACTGTTGTCACGAATTTATTCATTTTGCCTTGAACTTGAACAACAACCGCAGACTTAGTGGCATTGCGGTTAGAGTCGATCGAAATTTTTCCAGTGGCTCCTTGAAAATCTTTAATTTTTGCAAGTTCGCCGCGAATATTTTCACGAGTGAGTTCGGTAGCCGACTCAAGAGCTTTGATTATGATCTTACCAGCATCATAGGCGACCGAAGAAAGACCATCTGGGGTCTTATTGTATTTAGCCTGAAAGCGTTTCATGAACTCAACAGCTGTTGGATCCGTACTTTCATTCGAAAAATGATTTGAAAAGTAAGCTCCATCTACTGCCGATTGGCCAATTTCAGAAAGTTTTGGCGAGTCCCATCCATCGCCCCCTAGGAATGTGCCTTTGTAGCCAAGCTCTCGGGCTTGACGAGCAATCAAGCCAACCTCAGTGTAATAACCGGGAATCAAAATCGCATCAGGGTTTAGTGATTTGAGCTTTGTCAGCTGAGCCTTGAAGTCCACGTCGCCACTTTGGTAACTGACATCGCCAACCACGTCGCCACCTAGAGATTTAAATTTGGTGACAAAAAAGTCAGCAAGTCCCACCGAGTAGTCTGATTTAACATCTCTTAAGACGGCCACTTTTTTGTATTTTTGAGTTTCAAATGCGAACTTAGCCATCACAGTTCCCTGAAATGGATCAATGAAACAGGTTCTAAAGATATAATCACCAACTTCGGTCACTTTAGGATTTGTTGAGCTTGGCGAGACCATAGGCACTTTTTTATTTTGTGCGAGGGGGGCCACGGCCAAAGAGCGCGAGCTGGCCACTTCTCCGATGAGCACAAGAACTTTTTCTTGCTCGATCAAACGGGTCGCAACGGCGGCAGCTTCCTCGGCTTTTCCTTGATCGTCCATAGTGATGAGCTTGATTTTTTTTCCTTTGATTCCGCCAGCGGCATTGGCCTCTTCGAATGCTAGGCGCAGGCCTTCGTCAGTGGAAATACCAAAAGTGGCCTCGCTGCCTGTCATCGAGGCAAAGTGACCGAGCACAATTTCATTGTCATTTTTTTTGGTGCAGGCAGTAAGACTGAGGCCCAAAAGTGCGGCAGTAATCAAAAGATATTTCATCTTCTCTCCTTGAGGTGATTCAACTTCATTTTCAAATCTTTATGTTCAATCCAAACAATCAACTCTAACTAGAGTGAGAGCACGGATGCAAGTTTTAGATAGTAGGGAGGGAGCTTCTTTTCAGTATTCACAGCAGTGTGAAAATCAACTTTGACGATATTTTCTCCGTTCACACCGACCATGCAATCAGTTTCGCCAGCACGAAGAAGATCCACTGCAGCTCCGCCAAGTCTTGAAGCCAAGATGCGGTCAGTAGCAGTGGGGCTGCCACCTCGTTGTTGATGGCCTAAAATGCAAACTTTTGCATCAAAGCCCGATTTTTTTCGGATGGCTTCTGCCAAATCATAAGCGCGACCGGGTTTTTGTCCTTCGGCTGTGATCAAAATACTGCTGCGTTTGCCTTTGGCCATCCCGGCTTTTATTTTTTCGATCGCTTGATCAACAGGCGTGACAAAATCAGGCGTGAAAATTTCTTCAGCTCCACCGGCAAGTCCTACATGGGCTGCAATAAATCCGGAGTTTCGTCCCATGACTTCGACAATGAACAAACGATCATGGCTAGCAGCCGTGTCGCGGATCCGATCGATCGCTTCAAGAGCGGTATTCACTGCTGTATCAAATCCGATCGTGTTGTCGGTGCCAAAAATATCGTTGTCGATTGTGCCAGGCACTCCAACGACCGGGATTTTGTGCTCGAGCCACAAAGCATGCGCTCCAGTAAAGGAGCCGTCGCCACCAATGCAAATCAATCCATCAATATTATTTTGTCGCAGTTGTTCGGCAGCTCGCGCGCGGCCTTCGGGTTTCATAAAGTCAGAGCTTCGGCCGGTTTTGATAATGGTGCCGCCACGCTGAATGATGTTGGCCATGTCTCGAAGTGTGAGTGGATAATATCCGCCTTCGATCATTCCGACATAGCCTGATGGAATAGCATAAACTTCTAATTGATAAGAGATTGCTACACGCACGACAGCTCTAAGGGCTGCATTCATTCCGGGAGCATCGCCACCTGAGCAATAGACGCCAATTCGTTTCATGCACTCAGCGTACATGGATTCTAAAAAATAAAAAAGGATTGGTTTTAACGCCAATCCTTTTTTGATCTCATTTAAATTGAGAAGCTGAAAGCTTTTTTAATTATTTAACAGAAGCTTTGAATTCAGCACCTGGGCGAAATTTTGGGTGCCAAGCAGCTGGAATTTTGATCGCTTTGCCAGTTTGTGGGTTGCGACCGATTCTTGCTTTACGTTTAGCTTTAGTGAAAGTTCCAAAGCCAACAAGCTTAACATCGTCACCTTTTTTAACTGCTTTTTTGATGTTATCAAAAGCGCAGTTCAAAAGAACTTCAGTTTGAGCTTTAGTCATTTTAGCTTCGGTAGCGATTTTTTCGATCAACTGTTGTTTGTTCATTTCGAACTCCTTGTTCTGGAAGTGCATTGGCACAACCGTTTTGTTTAAGCCTTCAATTGGCTGACAAAAGGATTAGAGAAATATTTTGTTGAATCGTCAATTCTTTTTGAAGTTTTCTGTTGACTCGCGTCGAGCTTCCATCGCTTCAAGCTGTTCTTCAAGATCTTGAACAGAGTTAATTTCAGTCGAAGCAACTTTGTAAGATTCTGATGCCCACTCACCTAAATCAATCAGGCGGCAGCGCTCAGAGCAAAAAGGCCGAAACGGATTCTCGGGAGAGAACACCGTTTCATTACCACACTGTCTGCATTTTATTTTTCGTGGATTTGTATTCATAAAGACAATCTAAAGGTTAAAGCCCAATCACTCCACAATTTTGTGTTTGGCAGCGAGCCATAACTCCGCTGATGGCTGTGACCATCGCACTGTTTCCGTTATCAACGAGCAGATTGAAGTTCAAAGTTGGGTCTTCGATCTTGCCATTGAGCACTTGAAACTGAAATTTTCTGTTCCAAGAGTAAGTTCCTGTTGGTCCACCCAAAGTGGATGAGCGAAGCTCAAAACCCTGGCTATTGTTCACATTCCAGATTGTCATGTTCATGACGAGTGGATTGTTGTAGCCGTTCACGGTTCCGGTGCAAATTCCAAGGAGGCAGCCAATTGCCTGAGTGAACGAAGGGACACTAGCGCTATAGTTTGCAAAAGGGCTGATATAAGGAGAAGCGCGAATCATCATTTTTACTTGGTTGGCAGTTGAGCCATCCATTTGAATGATAATGTCAGCATATCCTTGCTGCCAAGCTGAGCAGCCTGCAACACCGTAATTAGATCCACCAGTGAGAGTCGCTTGATCGCAAACTCCCATGGCATCTCGAAGGATTGTCGTGAATCCTGTGCCCATATTGAAGGTGCTTCCACCTGAGTTGTAGATTTGACTCATATTAGAAGTTTGAGCGAAAAATCCAATCTTCGTTCCGGCTGGAATTCCCGATGGAACGACAGTGACGATGGCACATGTTGCTCCATCTGGAGCTACCGCGTATCCCGCTGGGCAGGAGACACCTGCGTTATTGGAGCTTTTTGCACAAGCCACCAAACCCGAAGCTAAGAGTGCGCCGAGTGCTAAGGTGAGCGAAGCAGACATCCATTTATAATGACTTTTCATAAAGCCTCCAATTCTATACCAAGAGGTATTTCATGGACTGTGCCAGGCGTAGATTGGTTTCGGCGGTGAATTGTGTTTCAAATTGAGACACAAGCCCAAGACTGTCACGGGGGTGGCTAAAAGATTTTCAGTTAATTATTTTCCGTGAAGAATCTGTCCACGGTAATATTCTTTCATAATGTTCACAGTTTTTTCCCAATTGGCTGTGTCCCAGCCGTGTAGGTCCGCTGAAAAATCATTCCCTCTGTAATGATATTTGCTCTTCTCTTGAAACAAACAGCCACTGGAGCCAGCACCGTAGGTTTTTCCGGTGTCATCCTTACAGCTCATTTTCGTGTACTGAGTTAAAATGTTAAACCACTCTGGCAACTTCAGTAGATGATCAGCTAGGGAGGGATCAATCACTTGAGTCTCAGCTTCGCCAAGTTCGTTGAGGACTTGAATCGTTGCTGCGACATGGCTGGTCCAACGTTTTTTACTTATCTTTCCAGAATGAGAAAAAACATCATCAATGATGAATAAACCCTCGGCAAAAATTTTTTGACTTTGATAGCCGTTGATTTCAAGCAAGCGATCAATGGCCTGGGCTCGATCAAAACAGTAGCTCAAGATGACGTTTTCAAATGGAATGCCTTTTTGCCTAGAGATGAGCTGAAAAATTTTGTCGGCTTCAGCTTGGGTCAAATTCATTTTTAAATCTGTTGAGTTTGCCGCTTGTTCAGCGACGACGTCATCAAAGTTTTGGGAGTCTGGATCTATATTATTCTTTGAATTGAATTCATATTGAATCAAGTTGGAGTTAGGATTTTTTAGAAGTCGAAGTTCTATTCCATCAACGGCCGCCGGCACTAGCGGTGCTTGACCTCGGATCGAGCGTGGAGTTACGCTTTGAGCTTGGGCTATAAAACTCAGAAGCAAGATGTTGTAAGCTATCCATTTTTTGATAAAGCCCTCGCCGCATTTTTGGTATTGTTAGGTATTGCAATGCAAGAGCCATCGATGGGGCACTGATTTTACTTCGAATTGCTAAGTCGCGGGTGTCGAGGATTTGTACGTTCCGGCTCCTTTTTCTTAATTTAGTGGGTCATTCAGTTTTGCTATTTCGTCAGTGGTACTCAAAATTCAAGTGCTTCAACTTGAGTTGCGTTTGTTGCTATTGAGTTTGTTGGAACATGGCTGGTACGCAATCACTTGCAAAAGCTCAAGCGTGTTCCGCTGGATATACCTAACGACAAGCTTAAACTCTTTCCCCCAAGTAATGATTCGTGAATACAGCAAGTAGCTCCAGAACTTTCGCTGGTTTTTCTTGCAGCCTGTTGGCTTATTCGAGGCACCGCCCGGTGCCTGTCTGAACGGGCTCTCCTTTAGGATCCGTTGGGCTGTGTGCCCTGCGATGACTCTGAAAAAGTTCTGCAACCCCTCTCGGGACTGAGCCTTTACCAGCAAGTGGATGTGATTGCCCTGGAGGGCATATTCATAAACCTTCACCTGAAATTTGGAAGAGTTCTTTTTTATCAGACTTAGAATCATTTTTTTGTGTCTAAACAAAGATCTTATTCCCACTGCGTGGTGAGACTTCATGGTGATGTGATGGCTCTGCTTGAGATTAAGT
>CANCBY010000059.1 GCA_947374445.1 Pseudobdellovibrionaceae bacterium | reverse complement strand
TCTTGCGAGCCACCAACAAGACGCAAGCTTTCTAGCTTGGCAGCATTGAGATCCAATTCACGATTTAAAGACTCAAGTTTTTGATTGAGTTTTTTTCTGTCAGCACTAAGTGCTTTAGTAATAACTTTTATTTTTTCAGGAGAAAGGGTTTCAATTTTTCCTGTCACAAAAGGATCCTTAGACTTATCTCTGATTTCCTGAGCTCTAGCCTCAAAAGCAATTTCTGCATCGGTAGCTGGCTCTTCGTCTTCAATCAAGTTGTCCCAAAACAACGACCACTCGGCCTTCAAGCCTGTAATAAACGAATTTTGCTTTTTACTATCATCCTCTGACATAAGTTCTAGGACCTCCGTGCCCTGTACATTGAATCGTGCATTGAATCTATCGGCCCCAAGTGAATTTTATTTTTGGGCAACAGAATATAAATAACGAAATAACCAAAAATCGAGAATCCGAATGAGCAGATCGCTAAAAAAACGGCGCCAACACGGACCAAGCCAACCTCAAAATTGTAGCGCTTTGCCAGCTCAGAGCAAACGCCCAAGAGCCGTCTCTGCAGGCCTAGTTCCAATTTATCTTCACGTGGCAAACAAAGAGCGAGCACTAGGTAAAATAAGATTCCTGTGCCGAACCAAAAAATAGCAATAACAAGACATGCTCGTAAAATCCATGGCTCGATCCCCAAGCGTTCTCCTAAACCTCGGCAGACACCGGCAAGCCAACCGTCGTTAGAACGAACCCATTTAAATTGGTCTAAATTTCTATTGTCGAGATCCATATTCAATTCAAATTACCTGTCATTTTACCTTGTTCGATTTTCGATCCGACTCTGATTATAGCGAGGAAGTTCCGTATTATCAAATTTTCGCAGCTCGATTCCATCTGCCAGTGATCAAAAAATCAGACCCAAACAAGCTAACCTTTGAATTTCTCAAAGTAATTTTATTAGCCATTGAGTCAATTGTAACCTGCTGCGACCAGGATTTGCCACCATTTGCTCCTAGCACCATAGGAGCCTGAAAAAGATACAAACGATGTGCAAGGGACCCGCTTATAAACGAACTGAAAACTTGGGCCCCGCCTTCCACTAAGATTGAGTTAAACAAAGGCTTCTGACTCTCAATCAACGTGAAGTTTTTATTCACCTCGGGTTTTGCAGATGTTCTCGTGAGCACACCATCACTAGTTAAGTGCAGTCGAAAATAGCCCTGAGGCGAAAACTCTAAAAAATGAACAAACGACTCTTCGTGAGTTTTCAAAATCTTCATCTGCCTTGGCCTCAGATGAGAGTATTTTGATCCCAGCAAAACAACGACATGATTTTTTTTATCAACGAAATCAGGATGCCGAATATCCAACGATGGATCATCAATCTCTAAAGTCTTTTGCCCAATCAAAATAGCTTCATGAGTCGCACGCAGATAGTGAGCGTGCTGCCGTGAGGCCTCTCCAGAAATCCATTTTGATTCTCCGGTTGCAAGCCCCATTTGGCCATCCAAACTAGAAGCCACCTTCAAAGAAATAAACGGTCGTTTTTCAGTAAAATTAATTAGAAAATGTTCGCAGACTTCTTCGAGCTCTGTCGTAAGCTCTCCATGATAAAGCTCGGCTTGAATGCCTGCAGCTTTGATGATGGCAGCTCCTTGGCCCGACACCAATGGGTTCGGATCAACCAGGCCAAAAATCAACCGACGTAGAGGAAGTTTTGCCAAAGCTTTAGCGCAAGAAGGAGTCCTACCTTCGTGAGCACACGGCTCTAGAGTCACAACAACAGTGGCTCCCCGCAATTGGTCTTCGGTCAAGCCAAGGAGGGCCTCAACTTCAGCGTGCGGCCCACCAATTTTTTTGTGATATCCCGTAGAAATAATTTTCCCGGCGCGGTCTAAAATCACGCAGCCCACTTGTGGGTTTGGGCTCACAAATCCAGCCCCTTTGCGAGCTTCGGCGATGGCAATTGTCATCGCTTCGTTGATTTGTAATGGACCTATTTCATCCATGAAGCCCAGTAGTCTTTCACTTCCACTTTGGAAAAGTCCTCATCCAACTGAAGCGGGCGCAAAGTATCGATCATGACAGCCACCTCATCCGTATGAGTTTTTGTTTTTACTTTTTCGATAGCTTTTGGATGCGGCCCATGCGGAAAGCCTGCCGGATGAATTGTCATCATGCCCGCATGCAAATTAGCACGACTGAAAAAATCACCGTCATGATAAAAAAGAATTTCATCGTAGTCGATATTCTGATGATAAAACGGAACCTTCAAAGCATCAGCATCTGTCTCGAGAGGCCTTGGCAAAAAAGTACAAACAACAAAACCATCTGCCACAAAAGTGGTGTGCACGCTCGGTGGAAGATGTACTCGATGCGAATTGATCGGCATCAAATCACTGATGTGTAAAGTGTACGGAAAAAAATCACCCTTCCAGCCAACAGTATCATAAATACATTCAGCGTATGAGTAAGTAGTAGTCGTACCTTCGCGGTCCACAAAAACTTTGGTCACTGCTGCGTTCATCTTCTTTTTGAAAGCATGCAACTCTTCTAGACTTGGCACACCCACAGCCCCTAAATCATAAAAACCATTGCGGCCCAACATCCCGCGATCGGGTTCGCGGTAATAGCTAGAAAAAGATTCGATCACCAAAAACTGTGCGTCTTGCTCGCAGAAAAACGTGTGCGCCAAACTCTTTGGCATATTGATGTAACTACCTGGACGAAAATGCAAAAGCCCATACTCCGTCAGTACTTGTCCTGAGCCTTTGTGCACAAAATAAAGTGTGTCGCCATTGGCGTTTCTCCAAGCCCAGTCGGCCACTTTGCCATTATTTTGGGTCAGCGATGATTGCATCCAAAGGTTTGAAATTCGTGTGTCGCGATTTTGAGCGATTCTCTGAAACTTTCCAAACTCTTGCGGAAGCTTTACTAGGTCATAAAGATGAGGCCTGAGAGGACCTTCAATCGCAGTCCAACGCGTGCTCGGCTTGGGCTTGATCAAATGCGAAACAGGACCAAAAAATCCTTTGCGGCCATGCTCTTCTTCGAAGTGTCCTTCGGGAATGCCCTTGTGCCCTTGCGTGGTTGATTTTCCTTGAGAGTATTGAAACATATCAGAGGTACCCTCGCTCACGTTGATCTTGCTCTATAGAATCAAACAGGGCTTGAAAATTTCCTTCGCCAAAACCCGTATGACCTTTTCTTTGAATCACTTCAAAAAAGATGGGTCCAATTATGTTCTTAGAAAAAATCTGCAAAAGATATCCCTCATGGTCGCCATCAACTAAAATCGCATTTTTGCTAAGACGCTCAATCTCTTCTGTCACTGCCGGCAGACGGTCTTTTAACATTTTGTAGTAAGTGGCAGGAGGGGCATTCAAAAACTCTAGACTTCTCGTTTTGAGGTTTTCTAAAGTCCCAACAATATTGTCAGTCGTTAGAGCAACGTGCTGAATACCAGAGCCTTTGTACTCAGTTAGATACTCCTGAATCTGAGATTTAGGATCTGAAGGCTCATTGATCGGAACTGCAAATTTTCCGCAAGGTGAGCGCATCACTTTTGAAAGCAGGCCCGTCGACTTCCCCTTAATATCAAAATAACGAGTCTCACGAAAACCAAAAACATTGGTGTAAAAATCGCACCATTTTTGCATTTCTCCAACGGGCACATTGTTTGTGAAGTGATCAACAATGTTGAGGCCCATTCCTTGAGGCTTTAAGTTTTCTGATTTGATTTTAAAAATTTCGCCGTAAAGTTGCTTTCTGTTTTTTTCATCAATGAAAAAAATCAGCGAGTCGCCAATTCCATAAATAGCCTGAAACGGAGAGGCACCTTTTTCGGCAGCTGAGCCTTTGTACTCTTTAGCTCCGCGTTCAATGGCGGTCTTCAATGCTTTGTCTGCATTTGCAACACGAAACCCCGTCGAAGAAATCGATGGACCATGAAGCTTAGCAAAGCTCATTGCAAAGGTGCCAGGTTCGCAATTCAAAATAAAATTGATATCGTTTTGTCGAAAAAGCTTAAGCTGCTTTCCAGCAATAGAGGCGACTTCTGAAAAACCATAGGCCGTGAACAAATTTTCGAAATGTTTCGAACTCGGGCCCGTGTATTCAACAAATTCTACACCATCAAGACCGCAGGGATTATTCTGAACACCAGTTGCCGTATTAGCTGCCATAAGCACTTCCTTATTTGAATATTGACTCTATAATTTTTTAATCACGAATTGGGCCGAGATTCAAGGCAGGATACAAGCTTCTTAAGCGGAGCGCTCAGAGACCCGCCTGCGGCATTTGCAGCGACTTGTAAAATTGCAAAACTTGCGGGTCAGCAATAAACGAACTTGGGCTCCACCCCAGCAACTTAAGACCTTGCCCATTTTGCAGCCGAGAAAGAGCCACATATGCATGCCCCGGCTCCCAAAGCCTTGTGAGATCAACCCAAAGGTCCTCTAGCGTTGCGCCCTGAGATTTATGGATTGTTGTCGCATAGGCTAGCGTCAGAGGAAAATTAATCACCGAAGCCACGATATTGCCGTCGGCGTCTTGCAGGCTAAATTGCGATTTATCCACGGAAACATCGCGGCCATTGTCTTTTTCAACCGTTATTCTTTCGGCTTCGATCTCGCGCACCCACCCGCGGGTGCCATTGACCCAGCGCTTTTGTGGATCATTCTGCAGAAACAGAACCCGACAATCTTTTTTAAGTCGTACTTGGTTAGGAATCGGTCCGTTCTTACGTAAAATTTCAATGTGCTTTTCTTGTCCGAGATAAATCGAATCGATGACTACTTCTTCTGATGGAAGCTGCGAGAGCTCGCGCTGATTAAAAAACTCGGACTGATCTCTCCGCGGAAACAAGCGCGTTGATTTATCACTGTCATCATGACGGCGCATTCGTGACTGCAAAAAATCTTTCACACGAGGAGTTACCTGCCCCTGGCGAACATCGGCCAAAATATCTAAAAAATCATCGTCTTTAACTCTTTGATTATGAGATAAAATGCAGGTTTGAAAGCCAGATTTGTCCCACAGGTTTGAGCGAAAACACCACTCTCGCTGACTGCCATTGCGAGTGACTGGAGGAAGCTGCGCAAAATCGCCGACCACAATCACGCGCATTCCACCCCAAGGCAAATGTGAGTCTCTTGCAACTTGTGCAATCCGCTCAGCTGTCTCAAGAGCGCTCGCAGGTATCATTGAGATTTCATCAATCACAACACCCTCGACGGCCGCCACTCTCTTTAGAACTCTGGGGTCTTCGCTCGCGCGCGCGAAAGTTTTATCAACTCCGCCATCCATAACGCCAAGACCAAAAAAACTATGAAAAGTTCGTCCGCCCAAAAGCACCGCCGCAGCTCCAGTGCTAGCCAAAATCGGAAACTGTTTTGGATTTAAATCCTGCATAAAGTGACGCACTAAATAGCTTTTGCCAGAGCCCGCCCCACCGGTAAGAAAGACATTCTCACCGCTTTCTAAAATTTCAAGAGCATGCGCTTGCTCTGATGAGAGCTCGAGCAGTTGTTTTTTGGCCATGAAGGAGATCTTAGTCATTCTTCCGCATTGTTCCCGTTATTTTTTTGCAAAAACGCCGCAAAATACAGAATGCGCCGCAAAAGACATTGTGTGTCGTCAGAAGGTCGCCGCAACAACGGACAACCTGTGATATGCTCCCTTGCCTAATTAACGGACAAGGAGTCCTTATTATGTTAAACTCAGAAAATTCGCCAGAAAACAGAAAGTTGAGTGGTGCCGATATGTCTAAAACAAACTTTGAAAGCCGCGAAGACAACCTACATTATGCCGGTGTTTCGGACATCGATCCTAAAGAACTTGCGACAAAATTAAGCCAAGTCACTCTCATCGATGTTCGTCAACCCGAAGAATATACAGGAGAACTTGGTCACATTCCCAAAGCAGAGCTCATCGTTCTTGATACTCTCGCTGAGTCTCTCCATAAAATTCCAAAAGGCAAAACCGTTGTCTTTGTTTGTCGTAGTGGTGGCAGATCAGCGAAGGCTTCAGCTATCGCCATTGCAAGCGGTTTGACAGACGTTTACAACCTTAAAGGTGGAATGCTTCTCTGGAATGACCTACATCTTCCGACTGAAATATAAGGATCACAATGAGCTCTCGCGTTTATGTTAATCGCACGCTGAATCTGAAGCGCATTCGCTACATCGGACTAGATATGGATCACACCTTGATCCGCTATCACTCTGAGGAGTTTGAACGCCTATCGCATTCAGTGATGAAAGAAAAATTAGTCAAGAATCGAAACTATCCCGAAAGTGTTCGCAGTCTAAAGTTTGACTACGATATCGCCATCCGTGGTCTCGTGATTGACCGCAAAAAAGGCAATACTCTCAAGCTCAATAGGCACTCGGCTATTCGTGCGAGCTTTCATGGATTGACTCCGGTTGATTTTAAGACTCAACAAAAAATGTACAAAAGTACTTACATCGATTTGAGTGACGCCAACTACATGGCAGTCGATACAACTTTTTCGATCTCACTTGCGACATTGATCACTCAGATTGTAGAGCTTAAAAAAGCTGAGCCCACTGGCTTTCCGGATTTTGCAGTCATTGCCGATGATGTTCTTTATGTTTTAGATGAAGCTCACCGTGATGGCTCACTAAAAAACGTGGTTAAACAAGATCTCGATCGTTTTATAATTAAGGATCCCGAAGTTGTTTCACATCTTGAGCGATACAAAAAGCACGGTAAAAAAGTGTTTATCGTTACCAACTCGGACTATGAGTACACAAAACTTCTTTTGGACTATGCGATCAATCCTTTCTTGAAGGATCACAAAAGCTGGATGGATCTTTTTGAGCTCACAATTACGAGCGGACAAAAACCACGTTTTTTCTACGACAATCTCAAGTTCCTCAAGGTCAATCCGGCTGATGGATCTATGACCAATCATTACGACAAACTCGTGCCAGGCATCTATCAAGGCGGGTGCGCGTCGACTTTTACGAATGATCTAGGTCTTGAGGGAGACGAAATTCTCTACGTTGGTGATCATATCTATGGCGATATTCTTCGTTTGAAAAAAGACTGCGGCTGGAGAACAGCAATGGTCATCGAAGAGCTCCACCAAGAAGTTGTCGCGAACAAAAAAGGCGAAGCACTTAATTCTGAAATCGAACAGATGATGAAGAAAAAAGAGCCCATGGAAGACGAACTCACAGATCTGATGACCCTGAAGGTAGAAAAAAATTCGTCTGTAGATGAGTCGAGAATCGATCATTTGCAAAAAACAATTTCAGACATCGACAGTCAGATCTCTTCTTTGATCAAAAAACAGCAACTGATGTACAACGCTCACTGGGGTCAGCTCATGAGAGCAGGCAACGAGGAAAGTTATTTTGCTTACCAAGTTGATCGCTACGCTTGCGTGTATTTTGCAAAGCTTGCAGATCTTCTAGAACTGTCACCTCGCACTTATTTTCGTGCGCCCCGAAGACCGCTTTCACACGAAATTTACTAACACCTCTAGAGTTTTTACTTTACGCGGCTTGTCGTCCGGTGGGGCCTTATGGCCCCGTCGTTGACATGGCCCGGCCTAAGGTCCTCTAATATCGTTATTACGCATTACTAAAATGATGAGTGAAAATTTTTAAGGACGAGATTTAAGACAACGCTTTTAAAGCAAGAAAGATAAACACATTTGCAATCACGAAAGGACGCAAATATGAAAACAAAACTTTTAGTGGCTTCGGCCCTAGCAATGGTAGCTGTTCAAGCTAACGCCGGAATTGGTGTTATCATGAGATCTGACTACTACAACAATTCTAAATTCACCAACACGTCAAACCAAGACGTTCCAGGTGTTTCGACTGCGGCTCCAACAACTGCACGTTTGAACTTCACTGCACCTGTTAGCGATGCGACTTTCTACATGGGTATGAATTTCAGAAGCTATGACACAGTAGGTTTCACTTACCTTACTGGTACTGGATCTGGCTTCACTACAGAGACCGTAGCCGTAAAGCGCGGTTTGACCGTTGATAAGTTCATCGAGAATGCTTACATTCAAAAACCATTTGGCGATTTTTCACTTTCAGTGGGTAAAGTTGAACAAAATCTTGGCGGTTATGAGCGCGAAAGCTTGCTAAGCGGCGATGAGTACATGGCTTCTTTGGCAAACGGCTCAACTGTTGGACTAGTTTCTTACGCTGGCTCACAAACTACAACTGTAGCAGCTCCTGAAAATCAATCAGGTATTGAAATTGGTTATACTATCACTCCTGAGCACAAAGTTGCTGTTCAAATCTTGAACCAAACAAACTCTGCAGAGGCTTCACTATCAGGTAGTTCAACTTCAGTTGGTGCAAACTTGACTAAATCTACCAATAAACGCAGCAGCTACAGCTTGCAATACGAAGGCATGTTCGCTGACAAAATGGTTTCAACTTTGCTTCAGTACGGCGTAGCCGCTGCTGACACTCAAACGCAAAATATTGGTAGCCCTGCATTGACTCAATTGTCTGCAGTTATCAACAACACATACATGTCTGCAAGCGTGAAAGCAAAGTTGCCAGCTAGCTGGTTAGTTCTTGCTGAATACTTTGCGAACTCTCAGTTGGCTGATGCTACTGGGTCTAAAAAAGATGCAACGACTTCAGCTGTTATCACTGCTCGTATGCACGAAGGAATGTATCAACCAATTCTTTCTTACGAAGCATCTGAGAACAAAATCCAAGAGGACTCTGCAAATGCTTCTTCTTTCAAACGCACGGCTTACTCTGGCGCGCTTGAAATCGTACCTAAAGCTGGTGATGCTTTCCGTTACCACATAGCTTACAATAGCTTCTCTGACGCTTACGGAGCAGCAGGCTTGGCGAACTCAACTGTTACAAACAACCAAATGATCGTCGGCATCAAATACGCTGGCGACATCTTGAAGTAATAGTTTAGTAAATTATAGATCTAGTTTTAAAAACCCTGCTGGAAACAGCAGGGTTTTTTTATACGCGAATTCCACCTCGATTGACATCACCTAGATTTCATCTTCCACTTAAGAAATGACGGCCACCCCCGAACAAACATTTTGTCCACTGCCATGGGCCTCGCTCTCGCTCAGAAATGATGGCTCGTTTCGAGTCTGTTGCCAGGCCAATGTCTCAAAAAACAGAGGCCTGCTAAGAGATAGCTCTGGTAAAAATCTAAACGCCGCAACAGATTCAATCAATGCTGCTCGAAACTCTCCAGACCTTATGCAGATAAGGTCCAATATGCTAGCTGGAGTATGGGATAACTCCTGTAATCGGTGTCAAACAGAAGAGGCCGCAGGACTCCGCTCGCGTCGCATGTATTCTTCTGCTCAGATAGAGAATTCATTCAGTCTAGAAGATGCAAAAGTCGTCACTGCTGGTGATGGAAAAATTAATCCTCAAACTGTACCGCTCAAAGATCTTGACCTCAGGTTCGGCAATACTTGTAATTTAAAATGCAGAATGTGCGGCCCGCAGGACTCCTCAAGTTGGGTGCAAGAGCACCAACTTCTTTTTCCAGAAGAAACAATTGAGCTGTCCAATATGAATTGGTTTCAATCGTCAAAATTTTGGGATGAACTCAAAAGCCAATCCAACTCTATTCGCCATATTTATATTGTTGGGGGCGAGCCCCTCATGATCTCGAAACACTTCACATTTTTAGATTGGTTAGCAGACCAAGGTCACTCAAAAAAAATTAGCCTCGAGTATAATACCAACCTAACAATGCTCCCGCCAGAGGGGAAAAAAGTTTGGCCTTCTTTCAAAAGTGTTTCTTTTGGCGTGAGTGTTGATGGGTTTGAAGCCGTTAATGATTATATAAGATTTCCGAGTATTTTTAAAAATATCGAAAAAAATATTAATGAGCTAAAAAATACTTCAAATTTTCAAATATGGATTTCTGCCACCGTTTCAATTTACAGCATTTTAAGCTTGGTGGATTTGGCCGAGTGGACTTTTTTTACTTTAGGCAACAAACCTGGCGTAGAAATGACATCTGTATTTAAGTCTCATGCTTTACACCGTCCGGCAGCACAAAATATTCAGTGCCTGCGTCCCAAAGAAAAAGCTTTCGTTGAAAAATCTCTCGAGCTTCAGCTTAAAAAATTAATGGCACAACAAGCTGACGCGCAACTCATCGATTTTTTAAAAACAACTTTAAAAAAGTATATAAAATTTATGAAGGCCAAAGATCTTTCAAGTAGTCACAGCCAGTTTATCGAATACACAACAAAACTCGATCACCACCGAAAACAAAGTTTTGCAGATCTTTATCCTGATCTTAGTAAGATGATTTTTTCTGAAACAGTTTGAAAAACGATCTAACAATCTGCTGAAGCCACTTTGGTTGCAAATGCCTTTGGTGTTTGGGCGACATTTGAACTCAATGGGCCAAACATTGACACTGACCAGCGGAAAAATTCTAATGTCGGGTAAAAACCTGACTGTGGGTGGCGCGCTCACCCTCAACTCAGGAACTACAATCACTAAAGGTGGGGGGACGCTCACGTATGGTAGCTTATCTAATAGCGGGACGATCAATTAAAATGATGCCTTATTTTTTGCTCTTCTTTTTATTTTGTCTTCGGGCCCTCCCCGCTCTAGCGCAACAAGCAGCTAGCCCCGAGAGCGTAAAAAACTTCTACTCTACTGGCTTGGACTCTTATCATGCTGAAATTGCTCTTTTTCCAGAAGGCTCAACTCCTGAACTCCAAAAGAAAAAATCTATTGAAGTGCTTTTTACTCAATACCAAAAAGGCCTGTCTAAGGGGGTCGCTGAAGATTCCTTTACGAACGAGATGATCAGTCACGGCAATTGCAAACTAATTGCAAAGAAATCAAAAGTTCCGTGCCGAATTATGCTTTTTGGCCACAGGGACTATATCATAAAAACAAAGGATCTTCACGCCATCGTCGACCAATATACAACTGATCTACAAAATCCCCTGGATAAAAGCACCAAGCTTCATCATTTCAAAATCGACAGATTTCATTGGCTGTTTGAAAAAACTGAAGCTCATCAAATCAACGACATTTCACAGATCACCCCATTGAAGATGGACCAACCAATAATATTAAAAAAATGCCGCTACGGCGGATTAATTGGATGGCAATGCAATAACATTGCTTACTCGCTTGTTAAAATAAACGATTCCACATTTGCAATTATGGGAAAGCAGCTAAGCCCTACTGAATCTATTCAGAGCTATCGTGCTCCGGCAGCTATTGGTCCCAGCTCCAATAATGAAAAAATTCAATTCAAAAAAAGTCAGCTAAAAAATTCGGCTGATGGAACAATATCAATGACAGTGATTCGTCAAAACTCAGTGAAAGACTCAATCTTTGTTAGAGAAATGACTCTCAGCTCTTTTTCTCAACCAGACGAAGCTCACAAAATCTTTGCTTCAAAAAAATTTCTAGATCAAGGACTTAAGTTTGAGTTCGATTTACTAAAAAGTAAATTTCAAAAAAATCTTCACAACTAGGTTAACTGATCATAGAAAAGCCCTTCGAATAACATAGTTACTCGAAGGGCACATTCAGATTGAACTACCTACGGCGCCCCATAAAGAAACCTGCTAAAGCTCCTACTCCTACGGCTGCAGCAACACTCAATATTGGATTGCGCTTTACTTGCTCGATAGAAGTGTCATATGCATCAGTTGTCGCTGATGCTGCTACTGACAACAAAAGGCACGGGATGGCTTTGCACTATGGGCAAATCAGTGCAACTAGAGCCAAAGAAGCAACCCTCAAAGCTGAAGGAAAAGCGGAGCATTTGCGATTGGTAAGTTCGGAAAATGTGTCATGAATAATTCGATGCTGGATACAAATCGAATCATTCGACTTCATCAACTCTTAAGGAAAATCTTAAGTCCTTGAATTTTGGGCATAAAAAAACCCGCAAGAAGCGGGTCTTTTAAAAATGGTAGGGGCCAAGCTAACCTATCCGAACTAACCCAGTTCTCTATAAAGCGAACATACCGGGTTCAGTGGAAAAAACCAAGCATCAACCGGGACGAGCTGGCAAAACTTTACTGGGATGAAGGCTTAACAGTGGCAGAGATCGCCATTAAATTCGGCGCGGGGAAGACAGCAGTGCGAGATAATCTACGCAGGTTGAAGTCTC
>CANCBY010000058.1 GCA_947374445.1 Pseudobdellovibrionaceae bacterium | reverse complement strand
AAGTGATCCACGTTGTGGGTCCAGAATCACTTGTGGGGCAAACCCGTGCGGTGCGAGTGATCAAAGCATTTCCGGCAAATCTCAGAGGAGAATTGGTGTCGTTGGAGAGTGTTCATGCTTGATCAAACAAGTTTTCAAGTTGATTTTCCTGAGAATGTTAAAATCAAGACAAAGGATTTGATGCGGCTGATTCCATTTGGTTTGTCGTTGGCGCCAGATATGAATCGACCTCTTTTGCTTTTGAAATCAGAAAATGGTGAACACACCTTGCCAGTAGCTTTGAATCCGCTGGAGGCTGGTGTCACGCTCACGCAGTTCAATAAAGCCACTGTGCCGACCACTCCTCACAGGGTGAGTGAAGCAATATTAGCAAGTCTTGATGTCAAAATTGACAAGTGTGTTTTTGTTGAGATCAAAGGTCATTTTCAGTACGTGCGCCTGTATCTCAAGGGGCACCCCAACATGAAATCCATGAAGTTTCGTGCAGATGAAGCGATGTCTTTGTGTTTGCATTTAAATGTGGGCTTTTATGCCACTCTTGAGTTTATGAATGCCTCGCGCGCCATGAACATGCAGGCAGAGATCATCAATAAAGACATGAAGGCTTTGCTGCAAGATAAGGGTCATGGGTACATTCAGTGATCGTGAAGTCTGTGCGCGGATTTACTCCCAAAATTGGTGAGTCGACATTCGTTGCTGAAAATGCCGCACTTATCGGTGATGTCGAAATTGGCCGCGATTGCAGTATTTGGTATTCGGTCACAATTCGAGGTGACGTGATGCCTGTTCGCATCGGTGATGAGACCAATATTCAAGATGGTTCGGTCATCCATGGGACCTATCAGGAGTGTGGAACGACAATCCACGAGCGAGTCACAGTTGGCCATATGGTCATGCTTCATGGTTGTGAGATCAAAAAAGGCTGCTTGATCGGCATGGGTGCCATCATAATGGATCGCTGCGTGATTGGTGAGCACTCGCTGATTGGCGCAGGCACTCTTTTGACCGAGGGCACTGTGATTCCCCCAAGATCTTTGGTGATTGGGCGACCTGGAAAGGTCAAGCGCGCTCTCACCGACGAAGAAGTGAAGGGGCTTGAAGAAAGTGCTGATCATTACCTGCTTTATAAGAGCTGGTTTTAATTCGCTGAGTTGGTTAATAAATTCAAGATAACACATAGCGCTGGCGCTGCAAAATTGAAACGCTGGCATTGAAATTAACAGGCTCCCTAGGGATACTGGCACCATCTAAAATTCGACAAGATGAAGGATGGGCCCATGAAAGAATCAAAGCCATTTCAGTTTGAATACGCTCTGACTTTTGACGATATTTTGTTGATTCCAAAATACTCCGAAATTGTGCCGTCAGAAGTTTCAACGACGACCGATTTTGCTCGAGGTCTAAAACTCAACACCCCAATTATTTCGAGCGCGATGGACACCGTCACTGAAAATAAAGTGGCAAGGATCATGGCGCAATTAGGTGGCTTGGGTGTTATTCATAAAAACTTCACGGTGGCTGATCAGGCCTTTGAAGTAGAAAAAGTAAAAAAATACGAAAGCGGAATGATTCTTGATCCGATCACTTTAGGGCCAGACCAAATGGTGACTGCGGCTTTGGAGTTGATGAAAAAATATTCGATCAGTGGAGTGCCGGTGACAGTCAAAGGCAAACTTGTTGGGATTTTAACCAACAGAGATTTGCGCTTTGAGACTAAGCTCAATCAACCTATCAGTAATCTGATGACCAAAGAAAAATTGGTCACGGCCCATGTGGGGACAACGCTTGAGCAAGCTCGCAAAATCCTGCAAAAGCATCGGATTGAAAAATTGCCCGTCGTAGATAAGGCCGGAAACCTCAAGGGGCTTATCACGATCAAAGACATTGAAAAATCTCATGCCTTTCCGCAAGCGACGAAAGATTCGCACGGACGCTTGATGGTCGCTGCTGCCATCGGTGTTGGCGAAGGCGCCTACGAGCGCGCTGAGGCTTTGATCGCATCAGGCGCTGATGTGATCGTGATAGATACAGCTCATGGCCATTCGAAAAATGTACTTGAGATGGTGAAGCGCCTATCAAAAAACTTCAAAGATACGATTCTGGTTGCAGGCAATGTTGTTTCGGAAGAAGGAACAAAAGCTTTGATTGATGCCGGTGCTGACGTGGTCAAAGTGGGTGTGGGTCCTGGCAGTATCTGTACTACCCGAGTGGTAGCAGGTGTTGGAATGCCACAGATCTCGGCTGTGATTGAATGTTCAAAATATGCTAAGCGCAAAGGTAAGACCATCATTGCTGATGGTGGTATTAAGTACTCAGGAGATATGACTAAAGCGCTAGCCTTGGGTGCAAACACCGTGATGATCGGAAATCTTTTGGCGGGAGCTGATGAGGCACCTGGCGAAAATATTTTATATCAAGGACGCTCTTACAAAGTTTATCGCGGCATGGGCTCTTTAGGAGCGATGGCTCAAGGATCTAAAGACCGATATGGTCAGGCCGATGTTTACGATGAAGAGAAGTTAGTCCCTGAAGGCATTGAAGGCAAAGTTCCTTACAAAGGCTCGGCCAGCGCGATCATTCACCAATTGGTTGGCGGCTTGCGTGCAGGCATGGGCTACATGGGTGCTAGAAATATTTCTGAGTTGCAAAAAGATCCACGCTTTGTGCAAATTTCTCCGCAGGGTTTGCGTGAGTCTCATGTGCATGATGTGAGCATCACTAAAGAAGCTCCCAATTATCGTTTAGAATAGGTTGAAGTCATAATGAAAGAGCGCGGCTTTTTAGTTTTAGATTTTGGTTCTCAGCTCACGCAATTGATTGCAAGGCGTTTGCGCGAACTCAATTATTATTCTGAGATTCATCCGTTCAATCTCTCTCTTGAGAAAATCAAACTGATGAACCCTTTGGGGATTATTTTATCAGGGGGGCCGAATTCTGTTTATGAAACGGGCGCTCCTCTAAGATCTGTGGCTGAGCTTCAAGCGGTGGCACCCCTTTTGGGAATTTGCTACGGCATGCAATTGATTGTTAAAGATCTTGGTGGTGAGGTCGAACGAGCCTCTCACCGTGAATATGGATTTAATCAAGTGCGATGGTCTCAAGGATTTACACCGGCGCTAGAAGCGCAGATAAAATCGCAGAAAGTTTGGATGAGCCATGGTGATATCGTAAAGACTCTGCCTTCGGGCTTTCAAGTGGTGGCTTTGTCTGAGAGTGGTCACCCTGCAGCGATGAAGGGGCCAAGAGCTTGGGCTTTGCAATTTCATCCTGAGGTGGCACACACAGAGCATGGGACTGAGTTGTTGAAGGCGTACGCACAAGATCTTTGCGGGGCCAAGCCTTCGTGGACAGCACCGCACATGCTTGAGAACTTAATGAATGCTGTCCGAACGCAAGTGGGCACTCAAGATCATGTGCTTTGTGGGCTCTCAGGTGGTGTTGATTCTTCTGTGGTTGCAACATTGCTCACGAAAACTTTAGGAGCAGAGCGAGTCCACTGCGTGTTTGTGAATAACGGGCTTTTACGTCATCAAGAGTTTGAATCGGTGATGGAGCATTATAAAAAAATTGGGCTCAATGTGGTGGGCGTCGATGCCACTCATGAGTTTTTATCTGAGCTTGCAGGTGTTTCTGATCCAGAACAAAAGCGAAAAATTATTGGCAGAGTTTTTATAGAAGTTTTTGAAAAAACGATGAAGTCCCATGACAAGCTTGTGCATGCCACCGAGAAAATTAAGTGGTTGGCGCAGGGCACTTTGTATCCTGATGTGATCGAATCCTTTTCGTTCTCTGGTGGGCCTAGTCATACCATTAAGTCGCATCACAATGTGGGCGGTTTACCAGCCAGGATGAAGTTAGGTCTTGTTGAGCCAGTGCGTGAACTTTTCAAAGACGAAGTGCGAACATTGGGTCGAGAGTTGGGCTTGCCTAACGATATGCTCATGAGGCATCCGTTTCCGGGGCCGGGACTTGCTATTCGTGTGATGGGTGCGGTCGATGAGAATTCACTGAGAATTTTGCGCGAAACGGATCATATATTTATTTCTAAATTACGAGATCACAATCTGTATCATAAGATTTGGCAGGCCTTTTGCGTTTTGCTTCCGGTGAAAACAGTTGGAGTGCAAGGCGATGGACGGACTTACGATCAGGTTTTGTCTTTGCGAGCTGTGACTTCGCAAGATGGTATGACGGCCGATTGGTATCCGTTTGAATTTCAGTTTTTGCGTGAAGTTTCTAATGAGATCACGAACAAAGTCCGAGGCGTCAGCCGCATTGTTTACGACGTCACGAGTAAACCACCGGCTACGATTGAGTGGGAATAAATGTCAAAGCCCTTTGTTCATCTTCATTGTCACTCTGAATACTCACTGCTTGAGGCAAGTAGCAGGCTTAAAGGCCTTGCCAAAAAAGCGGCCGAGTTTCAGATGCCTGCACTGGCTTTGACTGACAATGGAAATATGTTTGGAGCCATTGAGTTTTACTTTGCCTGCCTTGATAAGGGCGTGAAGCCACTGATTGGGCTTGATGTATACCTAGCCCCGCAGAGCCGATTGATTAAATCTGTGGATCGCAATGAAGTGCAAAAACCAAATTCGCGATTGGTGCTTTTAGCGCAAAATCTTGAGGGCTACAGAAATCTTTGTCAGATTTCGACTGCGGGCTACCAAGAAGGATTTTATTACAAGCCTCGTGTTGATTATGAAGTGCTTGAAAAATTTGGCTCCGACATCTTGGTTCTCTCGGGCGGAATTCGCGGCGAGATTGCTTTGAGTTTTCAAAACGAAGGCCCTGATAAGGCTTTAGAAAAAGTCAGACGACTTCATCAGTTGTTTGGTGATCGCTTTTATCTTGAGATGAATCGCACCGGTGTTGAAGAGTGGCGAGGCATCAATGCTTTTTTGGTTGAAGCTTCAAAAATTACTGGTGTGCCGCTAGTTGCTGCGAATGATGTGCACTATTTAGAGCAAGACGACCAGATGGCCCAAGAGGTCTTGGTCTGTATTGGTTCGAATAAAACTTTGCAAGACACTTCGCGCTTTCGTTTGGGGAGTGATCAGTTTTATCTGAAAAGCTCTGAGCAAATGCGAAGTCTTTTTCATGATTTTCCAGAGGCTTGTGATCGCACATTAGAGATTGCCGATCGCTGTCAGGTGAAATTTAAAATGAAGGATGACGCCGGCAAAGCGATTTATCATTTGCCGAGCTTTCCGACTCGTGAAGGCGCCACACTTAAAGATGAGATCAAGCGCATCTCAACTGAAGGTCTTGAAGTTCGCTATGCTGAGTTTGAAAAACTCGGGCGTCCTTTGTCAGCTGAAGATAAAACGAGGTATTTGGCCCGACTAGATTTTGAACTCAATGTCATCGATCGCATGGGCTTTAATGGATATTTTTTGATCGTTGCTGATTTCATCAACTGGGCCAAAATGAATGATATTCCGGTAGGTCCTGGGCGGGGATCAGGTGCTGGCTCTTTGGTGGCTTATAGTCTTCGCATCACTGATCTGGATCCGATTCCAAACTTTTTGCTCTTTGAGCGGTTTTTGAATCCAGAGCGTATTTCGATGCCGGATTTTGATATCGATTTTTGCCAAGACCGAAGGCAAGAAGTCATTCAGTACGTCACTGAAAAGTACGGAGCCGGAAGCGTCTCGCAAATTATCACTTACGGAAAATTGCAAACCAGGGCAGCTCTTCGTGACGTGGCCAGAGTCCTGGGGATGACCTTTGCTGAGAGCGATGCTGTCACAAAGCTTGTTCCTGATAAGCTTGGGATCTCGCTCAAAGAAGCTATTGAGACCGAGCCTCGCATGCAAGAGATGATGGATATGAATCCGCAGATTGCCACTCTGATTGAGCTTGCACTCAAAGTAGAAGGGCTTGTTCGACATGCAGGTATTCATGCGGCCGGTGTGATTATTGCCGATGGTCAGCTCGTTCGCCATGCACCGCTTTACCGCGGGGCCGAGGGCGAGAACGTCGTTCAGTACGACATGAAGCATGCTGAAAAAATCGGTCTTATCAAGTTTGACTTCTTGGGCTTAAAAACTCTCACTCACATCGACCATGCCTTGAAGCTAATTGAAAAAATTCGTGGCAAAAAAATTCTTGCACCAGAAATTCCGATGGACGATCCAGCCACTTTTGAAACGATGTCTCGCGGGGACACAGCTGGAGTGTTTCAGTTCGAGGGCGAAGGGATTTCAGACGCCACTCGTAAGATCAAACCCACTTGTTTTGCTGATATCACGGCTATCACTTCGCTCTATCGTCCAGGTCCTATGGCCAATATTCCTGAATTTACCAAGCGTAAAAATGGCGAAGCTGAAGTGGAATACTTGCTCGCGGACACCGAAGAGGTCCTCAAGGAAACTTACGGGATCATGGTCTATCAAGAGCAGGTTATGGGCATCGCCTCTAAAATTGCGGGCTATAGCTTGGGTGAAGCCGACATGCTCCGCCGAGCTATGGGTAAAAAGATCAAAGAAGAAATGGATCAGCACCGGGCGCGGTTTTTGAGTGGTGCTAAGAAGAATGGCCACGATGAGAAAAAATCCGAAGAGCTTTTTGATCTGATGTACAAGTTTGCCGACTACGGATTTAATAAATCTCATGCGGCGGCCTATTCTGTAATTACCATTCAGACGGCATGGATTAAGACTCATTATCCGGCTGAGTTTTTTGCGGCGTTGCTATCGACTGAGATGGGCGACACTGACAAAGTTGTTAAGTATGTTAAAGATGCGCAGAAGCGCGGCCTAATGGTTAAGCCTCCGCATGTGAACTATTCTGAGTATTTATTCACAGTGAAGGACAATGAGGTTTACTTTGGTCTTGGTGCCATCAAGGGTGTGGGCGAAGCTGCATTGAAGGCGATTTTTGAAGCCAGAGAATTGTTGCCAAGCAAAAAATTTCAAAGCCTTGAAGAGTTTTTTGCGGTTGTGGATACACGAAAGATTAATAAGAAAGTTATTGAGTGCTTGATCAAAGCAGGAGCTTTTGAGGATTTTGGCTATCACCGAGCTCAACTGGTTGCGGGGTATCCACAGTTTTTAGACCGGGCCGAAGAGATCCGCAAAGACCGCGAATCTGGTCAGTCGAGTTTGTTTGATATGGATATGGGGGATGGGTCTTCGACCAATGATCAAAAAGTGGTTTTGGATCCAATCAATCCATGGACCAGGGCTGCATCCCTAGCTTTTGAAAAAGAAGTTTTGGGATTTTACCTTTCTGATCATCCACTCAAAGGCTACGAGAATTTGGCTCAAGTTTGGGTCACAGGAAAAGTGTCAGAGCTACCTAAGATCGGTGAAGAGCATAAAGCAAAAATGGATGCTGCTCAGGGCGATAAGCCAGTGGCAAAGCCTAAGTGGGATCCTAAAAATCGCGATGCGGGCAAAAAACGCGTGGTGGTAGCAGGGCTCATCACCGAGGCCAAAGAGCTGATCACCAAAAAAGGCACACGCATGGCATTCGCCAAGGTTGAAGATCTTTCGGGGGCGTGTGAGCTTGTGATCTTTCCGGATTCGTATGCTCGCAATGAGGCCTTAGTAAAAGATGAACGTCCGATGCTGATAGCAGGTATGCTCGAAGTTGCAGATGGTGTAGCCAAGATCATGGTGGATTCTATTTCTCCGTTGGAGGATGTGCTTAAAAAAACCAAGCGCATGATTTTGCATTTGGATCGGCTTAAGTCTGAAGACTTTGGCAAGCTTCATACTGTTCTTGAAGGGCATCCGGGGACGACTCGTGTGGAGTTTATGATGCAGCTTCCAGAGCTTAAAAAAGAAGTGAGTCTTGAGCTTGAGACGGCGGTCACTGTGGGTGCGACAAACGAGTTTTTTGAAACAGTACACAGTCAATTTGGTCAAACGGATTTTATTGAAATGAGATTAGCATGAAGCTTTTGTCGGTGAGTTTGCAGTTGTTAATTATAGGTCTATTTAATTTTTCGGGATCATTGGTCTTTGCGCAAAAACAAAGCTCAGATTCAAAATTAGTAGAGCGCCTCTATGAGGGTACAAGTCACAATGAAAATGTTGTTCAAGCTCGAGCCGAAATCACAGCGGAAGCCTTTGAGCGCATCAGTGAAGATCTAATGAAAGAGATCATCGGCGAGAAAAAGTACACTCGAAATAAAGCTTTGATTCAAAGTAAAATCATCAAGAACTCGGCTCGCTATATTCCTTTTTCGCATCCCGGTGAAGTAAAGCCTGAGGGCGAAGGCTTTCGGATGGCAGTCACTGTTAAGGTCAACATTGATGATCTGCAGAGTTTGCTATTGGAGAATGGTCTTTTTTATGAGAGTGACGGAACTCCCACAGTTCTTCCGGTGATGAGGTGGAATGACAAGACCAATTCTAAGGTTTATCGATGGTGGATGGACGGTGACGATCAGTCACATATGTTTTTAGTGCAACAGAATCGCAATCTTGAAACAGTTCTTAAGCAGGCCTTTGCAAAAAATCAATTCTACGTGCAGATGCCAGGGCTTTTTCATTACCATCAGATTTTGTCTGGAGCTTTTAAGTCAGATCATTGGACAGCCGATGACTTGCAAATCATTGGACAAAAATTAGGTGTTCAAATTGTGCTCGATGGAGAAGTTTCTGTTTCAAAGTCAACAGAGCGATCTGAGGCACAAAAAATCGAGATTAAAATGTCCGCTATTCAAGTTATGAATGGCCGTTCGATTGCTGAGGTTTCAAGGCAGTTTGAAACTGATCCCGGCTCTTTTGAGATGGTTGTTGAGAGAAAAATGAAAGAAGTATTAGAGCAGGCAAGTATTGATCTATCAGGTCAGGTTTTCGAAGCGTGGGCCCGAGGCGCGATCGGTGCCTCGCTTTATAAGCTCACACTGCGCGGACGATTGCCACTTGGACAGCAAGAGGCTCTCAAGGAGATGCTCAAGTCAAAAGTTCGTGAGATTAAAAATATTAAAGAAAGACTTATTTCTACCGACGAGATTGTGTATGAGCTCGACTCCGCGATCACTCCAAAGGATTTGGGGATGAAGTTAAAAGAATTTGAAATTGCAGGGCTTAAATTTTCACTCTCCTTGAGTAACGAAAGTGAAATCACTTATCAGTTACAAAAAAACTAATACAAAAGACTAAGGATTTGGTGTTTTTATGAATAAAGAGAAATCTGTGATAGCTAGAACGGTGCTGCCTTTGTTGCTTGCGACAATGTTTTTTCTTTTGTTTTCTGGGTGTTCGGGCTTTCCTGCTAGAAATGGCGATGGCCCCGTAGTTAAAAAAGAAGTTCGGGACGTTTCTCCGCAGGCGAGAAAGAGTGATGACAGCTCTCCACGAAAACGCTTGATGATATTGCCATTTTTAGACTCAAGTGATCAGCGTGCGCAGAGTTTGCGCGATCAAGCACGTCGTGAAGTCATCAAAGAGCTAAATAAATCTGGTGACATTATAGTTTTGGATTCGAATGAGCTCAAGGTGGATCTTTCAAAGCAGGTCCAAGCGGGAGAGTACAAGCTTGAAGATGCGGCCAAGCTCAGTCAGCAATTGGGTGTTGCAGCTTTGCTTGAAGGTAAGATCATGGACTTGAAGGTGCATCGCAAGTCTGACGAGGTGGGAGTTTTTCGCCAGTTAAAGACCACTTTTGATTGCATCGTCAGGGTTCGAATCATCGCTTCGCGAACGGGAAAAGAGCTTTTTAATGTGACCAAGACGGTGACTATCGAAGAGAGCAACGTGCGCGTGGCCGAGGCTGTTGACACGGATCGGTTTTTTAAGAGCAATCCAGAAGTCCTTCAGCACTTAGTTGAGGATTCTTTTCTGGAATTCACAGCGCAAATTCAAGCCACCATGGAAAAGCTTTCTTGGGAAGGCCGCATTGCGATGGTGAGTGGCGATCGAATATTTTTGAACGTGGGTCGCATCTCGGGATTGCAGGTTGGTGATATTCTCAAGGTCAGCGATGAGGGAGAAGAGATATTTGATCCTCAAAACGGAAACTTTATTGGTAAGGGGCCAGGACGGTTGAAAGGCACCTTGGAGGTCGTAAGTTATTTCGGCCAAGATGGTTCCATCGCCGTCATTCATTCGGGGGCAGGCTTTAAAGAGAACGATAAGGTTGAGCTTTATTGATTGGTTTTTTTGGACGGAATGTCACCCTAAGTACTCAACCCCAGACTTCACGCAAGACTCTGTAGGTATTTGCATAAGCCTGGACGCTCAGCTCGATCGGTTGTGCATAACCGCCGCCCAAGGCCAATGAGACGGGGATGCTCAGCTCCTTGGCTGTTTGGATCACCATTCGGTCGCGTTCGATCAAGCCTTCGAAGCTTAAATTGAGTTTGCCTAAAAGATCTTCTTTCAAAGGATCAACGCCCATTTGATAGAAAATAAAATCAGGACAAAAATTCCAAACGGCAAGGAGGCCTTGATCTAGCGCTCGCAAAAATTCCTCGTCGCCTGTGCCATCAGGAAGAGCGATGTCCAATGTTGAAGGAACTTTTTTGAAAGGGTAATTTTTCTCGCCGTGAAGACTAAGAATAAAAATTTCTTTTTGATTGGAAAGGATGCTGGAATTTCCGTTTCCTTGATGGACATCCAAATCGATGATCGCAATTCTTTTGGCAAGGTCTTCATTGAGTAGAACTCGGGCGGCGACCGCGATATCGTTGAACACGCAATAACCCTCACCGCGATCGGCGTGAGCATGATGGGTGCCGCCCGCCAGATTTCCTGAGATCCCGATTTGGCGAGCGGATTTTGCAGCCGCAATGGCTCCACCGACAGTGGCGCAGGAGCGCTGGTAAAGGCCGAAGCTCCAAGGGAATCCAATTCTTTGCAAAATTTCTCGAGGGACGTGCCCCTCACGCATTTGATTCACGTAGGTTTCGGTGTGTGCAAGGAGGAGTTCTTCGTGGCTGGCCAGGGGGCTTTCAAAAATCTGCTCTCGGGACAAAAGATTTTCCGAAAGCAGAAAATCTCGAAGCATTTTGTATTTTTCAATTGGAAAGCGATGTCCCTCAGGCAGTGGGAGAGTGTAGTGATCCGAGTAATAGATTCGTAGCAGCTTGCTTGCTAACATGGGCTCCTGCAATTCAACATCATTGAGGTTAAAATAAAAAGAAAGAGATGAAAACTGATCTGAATTCTATCACAATCTACGAATGAGACAAAATTTAATCTACGCCTACTCTTCGGCCAGATCCTTAAGCTTCACTTTGCAATCCCTGTCCTTGCCGCTTTGGGAGCTTTTAGTCACTGGTAAATTAAAGGCCATTAGTCCTACATTTTTGCAAAATCTCAAGCGAGCGCAAATCGATTTGCATCGACTTTTAAGAGAAGATGCTAAAAATATTGCAACAGGTTTTTATCCTCTAAAAGTTCTTCAGCCCGAAAGCCCTTCTAAGTTTGTTCGTCGCTACCCGCAGATTATTGCAGATGGGGCTGGGCTTGCTCGACGAAGGCTTAAAAGTGAGTCGAAGCAATTCAATGCAGAGGCTCATGAGTATTTTCAGGATGTGCCGGATTATTTTCAGAGGAATTTTCATTTTCAAACAGGCGGCTATCTCACCGAAAAGAGTGCTGAGCTTTATGAACATCAAGTGGAAATTTTATTTGCCGGAGCCGCAGATGCCATGCGGCGGATGTTGATTCGACCTATGAAAGAACATTTTCCAATGTCTCAAGGCGAAGGTCTGCACTTTTTAGAAATCGGCGCCGGCACGGGAAGGTTGACTCGGTTTATCAAACTGGCTTTTCCGAAAGCGCGAATCACTCTTTTAGATCTGAGCTATCCGTACTTAAAGCAGGCGCAAAAGCGGCTCGAAGAGTTTTCAAGGCTTGATTTTATTCAAGGCGATGGCGCGCGGCTTTCGTTTGCGGACAATAATTTTGATGGCGTGTTTTCATGTTTTTTATTCCATGAGTTGCCTCATGAAGTTCGTCGCCGTGTCGTTGCTGAAAGTCATCGGGTTTTGAAAGAGGGTGGATTCTTTGGCTTGGTAGATGCCCTTCAAGAAAATGATAAATCCAATTTCAATTGGGCTTTGGAGCAATTTCCTGTCGATTTCCACGAGCCTTTTTTTAAAAACTATATTAAAAATTCAATGGAAGGTCTGTGTCAGGCGCAGAACTTCGCCGAGGTTCAAACTCAGTATGGCTTTCTTTCTAAGGTTGTGTCGGGGAAGAAGGTTT
>CANCBY010000057.1 GCA_947374445.1 Pseudobdellovibrionaceae bacterium | reverse complement strand
TTTGCAGAGACCGCTGCGGTTCGCTGCCAGGCGGTTTTGATTAAGCCAGAGCTCAGTCGAGGTCTTGATACTGGGTATGCCGAAAGGTATCTGACGGATAAAAATACCAATAAGATCGTAGAGGCTCCGAATCAAATCCCCATCATGGATCAGGGGCAAAGGGGCTTTTGCTTTCTGTATTCATGGACGGAGCAGGCGGCGCATGACTTCAAAATGCGAAACAATGGAGAAGACCCACATCTGTCGATCTCATATCTTGCTTACTATCACTGGCTTGATTCCGCCGTGGAGACAGCCACCAATGCCAAAGCGGCTCTGAGTATTCCTGAGGGTGGAACCTTTGAACATGTGGTAGATCTTGCTCGCGAGCGAGGGCTCATGACCGAAGACCAATGGGCGCAGTGGGGCGGTAAGCCCACTGTCAACTTATCGGTAAATGATTTTATCGAAATGGGGCAACTCAAGTCAGTTGTAGCGACGGCGCATATTGAAAAAATATTGCTTTTGAAAATACTTGAACCAAAAATTCCCGCTAAAAAAACCTTTGCTGACTACTTTACTTCGTTGGTCAATGACACCAAGACCGACAGTTTGCTAAAAGAATTTGTGTTGAAAAAGCAAAAACAATTGCTGGCACAAAAAACTCATTTCGACAAAAAGCAAGTTCAGTTCTTAGTTGATTTTTCTAAGGGAAAAGTTCAGACCGCGAACCTTTCTGAAAACGAAAAAAAGAATCTTATCTTTAGGCTCAATCAAGATATCGGGGATGATGTTCATCGTGAGTTCAATGCGATCTTTTTTGGCCAAGAGAAGAATCCACTCGATTCAATAGACCTTCAGCCACAAAAAGATTTGGCGCTGAAAGTGATTCCTGACTTAAACAAGAAAACAGTTACTTTGATGACCTCGGGCGAGCGCCAAATACGCACTTCGTGGGCCGGTCAAGAGATGGACCATTATTATCTCAATACTTCATTGCCTGAGATTTTAAAAACTCTCAAAGCGAGAGTGGATGTGGGTCTTGCAACTTATATTGCCTACGATCACCAAAGTTATTTTGTCGACTCAAAGACGGGAGCGATGACAATTGAAGGTTTTACGAGCAATCCTTTGAAATCGTATATTGACCGAGCCTCACGCAGCTTTGTGCGGGCTGGGTGGGAGGGCCACGCCACACAGATCGTAGGCTATGAGCTTGATGCCAAGGGCGAAATTGTGGCTCTCAAAATGCAAAATAGCTGGAGCGCAAAATATGGCAAGCTCGGTTACTATCGCATGGACATGAGCTTCTTTCGTGCCTTTGTTAGCTGCATCACATTTCAGGATAAAGAAGATCTCTATACAGATAAATACCTGATGGACCTGAAGAAAGTGAACAAGTAAAAGATTCGTGTTAAATGTGAGATATAGTTTTTGCTTATGTTCGGCCTATGGCTGTCCTATTTTACAAAGAGCCATTTTAGCATTAGAGTAGCTATATGAATCACTACCACTCTCATATTTACTTTAAGTCAAAAGATCTCGAGCCTGCTTTCATAGTATTTGAACAGGCTCAGATGTCCGGTCTTTTTCAGTTTAGTAAGTTCCATGAAAAAGCGATCGGCCCTCATCCCTTGGGCATGATTGAGCTGCACTTTAACGAGCTTTCGTATGCTGAGGTTTTAGGTTGGGTGCAATCCCATCGCGGAGATTTGTCTGCACTGATTCATCATGATACCGGCGATGATTTAAAGGATCATACAGAAGGAATTTTGTGGTTAGGTGCGAATTTGCCGCTTGATTTTTCTTTTTTTGAATTGATTCAAACTCGCCCAGAACTCAGAGTTCATCCGGTGAATAAATGAGATTTCGTCTCAAAAAAGATCGTTTCAGTATGACACAAGTAAGACACAATTAAGACACGCATAAATCGAATGAGTTTAAGGCGACGACAAACCCTTGGGCGGCCACTTCGAATTGACGCGATCTATAGTGTCCAAATGCTCAGCACGCTTATTGCCTATCTATTCTGTGGGGTTATCAGGAGATTTCAAATCGATTCCAAGGGGAATTTGTGAAACGTTTTGCCAAACAACTAGTCACGTTTTCTGCACTGTTTGCGAATATTCTTTTATTTCAAAACTGCGGTGGCAGCGGTGGATTTAAGCAAGTGTCTCAAATTGATGGAAGTAATTCGCAGGCGAGCACTGTGATCATCACTTCGCCAAGCATCACTCAACAGCCAGCATCGATGTCGGTCAATCAAGGTATGGCCGCTACCTTTTTGGTTGTGGCAACTGGATCTGATCTTGTCTTTCAGTGGTACAAAAACGATGTGCTGATTGCTGGTGCTACAAAATCAGTTTTAGTTTTTTCAAGTGTTTCATCTGCTGATGCAGCATCCTACTACGTGATGGTAAAAAACTCTGTTGGAAATATTTCGAGCAATCAAGTGAGCTTGTCCGTGAACACGGCTCCTGGTATAGCTCAGCAGCCACAAAGCACTTCAGCAACAGTAGGCGGTAGTGCGGCGTTTACGGTTGCTGCTACTGGCACAAGCCCACTTTTTTATCAATGGATTAAAAATGGTGCCGCTATCGCCAATGCTACGAACTCCTCATTGAATTTAACGAATTTACAAGCTGCGGATGCAGCAACATATTCTGTCACTATTACGAACGTCGCAGGCTCTGTCACAAGTTCAGGCGCTTCACTGACAGTAAACCCGGCACAGTCCGCGATAGCACCTGCGATCACAACACAACCCCGCTCGCAAAGTGTGTTGTCTGGTGCCAATATTACATTTAGTGTGGTGGCTTCAGGCACCGCCCCTATCTCCTATCAGTGGGCCTTCAATGGGGTGAGTATTTCAGGTGCGACAAGTTCTAGTTATTCAATCGCTGGCGTCACAGCAGCGCAGGCTGGTGCTTATTCAGTCGTGGTTTCAAACACTGCAGGCTCGATTGCGAGCAGTGCTGCGAACCTTGTGGTCAATGTAGCTCCATCAATTACAACTCAGCCAGCTTCGCAGACTGTGACTGCAGGAGCAAATGTGACTTTCAGCGTGACCGCAGCGGGCACGGCACCTTTCACCTATCAATGGAAATTGGGAGGTAGCAATATCTCAGGCGCAACCAGCGCGAGTTATACCGTGTCAAGCGCAACGGTCGCACAATCCGGTGGTAGCTATACGGTGACTGTGACAAATTCAGTGGCGTCTGTCACAAGCAGCGCTGCAAAGCTCACCGTGAATGCGGCCGGCTCAGCTCCTGCAATCACAACTCAACCTGTTTCTCAGAGTATTGTTACTGGCGGCAGCGTGAGCTTTTCTGTTGCGGCGATAGGGACGGGAACGCTTTCTTATCAGTGGGCACTTAACGGCTCAAATATTTCTGGTGCCACAATTGCAACTTATACTGTCTCAGGTGCGACGGTTGCACAGTCAGGTGGTAGTTACAGTGTGTCTGTTTCAAATACTTTCGGAACAGTAGCAAGTGCCGCGGCCATTTTGACTGTGACAAGCGCAAGTGGCAGCTCTGGTTGCGACTACGGAAGCTCCTCAACTTTGGTGGCGCAGATTACTTCTACCAATTTGGGGCTTGGTAATTCAGGTCCGACCAATGCATTTAACTTTCAGCAATATGGAAATTTTATAGTTCAGTCGAATTACGATTCGCCCGGATATATGCCTGCAGGAATTAAAAGTACGTACTCCGTTTGGGCTAACGGCGGCTCGTCTTGCTGGGGCACCAGTTTTGTGACGGGAACTTTTCAAGGGGCGCCAGCCCTGGGCGTGCCAGAAGTCACTCGCGGTTGGTCGATGAACGCATCTGCAATGGCGGCCTTATCGCCTACCAACTACGATCTTTGGACCACAAAATCTGGAATGGGAGTTTCTGTCAGTACTCTTAACAGCAAGTATAATGCGGCTAGCGCTTGCACTGCTGGTTCTGCAGCAAACAGTGCTTGTATGAAGTGGACTTTCACGGCACCAGGTCTTGGTAGTGGAACTTTAAATACAACTACAACTTCATACTCATCGTGGGATGTGATGGCTGATATTTACTTTCATGGCACTGCCAATCCAACGGCAGGCACCGCCCCAGTCTTGTTTGATCTTCAGTTTTATCAAGCTTATATGAATGACTATGTGAATGGTTATTTGATCCAGTACAATTTTCCGAATCCCAATACTCCCCCTGCTTTCAAAACAATCGGTGGTGTGTGCTACCTGATATCGGTGAACTCTTGGGATCCTTACACGGGTGCTTCAGCTGGGTCTGCAAATTGGGGTAAGGATGTCGGGCAGGCGGCGGTGATTCCGATTGCGAATCAGTCCTGCGCTTCAATCCAAAGCACGGCGCAAAAATTGTGGATCCAAGTCAGTGCCGGTATGGTGTGGGGCATGGGTTCAGTTAAAAGTGACGTCGGTGGAATTATCAATTGGCTGAGCGTACCAACAACTGTTAATGGCGTTGTTGGTATGTATGATGACTATGGCACTGCAGTTATTGACAATGGCACTGGCAAAACTCTGACTCAATCACTGTTCGCTGCCACAGTGGCAAAAATAAATACCAACACAGGATCAAAGTATACAGATTTGTATTTAACCTCAGTCAACGCCGGTGTTGAAAACTACTATACAAAAGACGCAGCCAACTCGAGCTTTGTGACTTCTGAATTTTGGTTTGCAATGCCAGGCGAGACTGTCGGGAATTAATTCAGCGTTGAGAGCTTTTCAAAAGCATCAATTTTTTTAATCACAAGGTCGATAGATTTTTGCCAAAACTGCGGCTTTGAACTTTTTTTGTTGGTTCAAGTTAAATCAATATGGATTACTGAGCACCTTGGCTAGATGCCTCTGTTTGACGTGCGTATGCCATCGGAATTAACATTGCTGTGTGCTGAGCGTGACAATGCTTTTTGCTTATGCCATTGGTTGCAGTAGGGCGTAATTCGTCCGCTCAAAAGGGGGCACATGAGTAATAAAATAAATGTGGTAAATGCACTTGTCGCGCTGGTTGTGGCAGTCGCTGTGACGGCTCCCTTAAAATCTTTAGCTGTAGAAAGCACTGAAGCCGTTCCGATGAAGCAAACGAGCACCGGCTCTTTACCATTACCCTCAGCAGCCAACACTTGGAAGACTTCTGTCAGCTCCGTTTACTATGATATGGTTGGTACTCAGGCTGCTGACAATCGAACATACGGGTTTGGTGCAAGCAATGTTAGTATCAATAGTTTTTCTCTTGAAAAAGCTCTGGCCCCAGACTGGAAGGTCTTGGCAAAAGTTCAGTACATTTCGAATGCCTACGATTTGCAAGCGGGCTCACGCGTCTATCATGAAACAACAGAGGGGCTTGCCGATTCGTATATCGGTGTTTCTCACCCCTTGATTGTGGAGGAGGGCTTTCGCTTTTTTGCTGACGCTGGAGTGCTTCTCCCAACGGGATCGATTGACGAGGCCAATGCGTTTGTACCCAATGCACATTACAAATATTTTCTGCAATTAGGATCGGGCACCTTTGATGGAGTTCTTGGTCTGACGTCGCTCTATATTCAGCGCTCAGTCGTTTTGGGCGCGCGCCTCTCTGAGGTCGAGCGCAATGGTCAAAACAAAAACGGCTATCGTCTTGGCAATTGGACCTCGGCCAATATTTGGGCGGATGCACCCCTGAAACACGGATTCACTCCGCGGCTTACTGCCAACTACCGTTTGAAAGAGGGTATTGAGGGCGCAGATCCAACGATCAATCGAGTGAGCGCAAAATTTTATTATGGGCAGCAAATGGATTGGAGTATAAGTACAGCGCTTAAGTATGAGTATGTATTTACTCCGAATCTTAACCTGAGTACAGAGCTAGGGGCTCCGATCATGCAGGGTATGAAAAATGACGACAATGTCGTCATCGCCACTCACTTCTACGGAAGTATGGGGCTCGTAGGGCAGTTTTGATCAAATCTAATATGCCAAAAATCCAATAATCGATGGTTTTGTACTACCTTAGCCGTTAGATTAAACCTTATTTTTCAATTAACAATAGTACTGATCTGCCATGCATTAAATAGTTCGTTTCTGTGAGAAGACTTTCGCTACCAGCAGGGCTGATATTAGAGTTCTTCTCATTCCACGCGGCCGTGTCACTCACTCGGTACCAACTCTTATTAGGATTCGGAGTTGGTAGCTTAGCTGAGATATCAAAATTTGAACCATTGATCGCAACGTAGATTGATCGCACAGTCTCACCTTGGAATTCAGTGGTATCAATTCGATAGGCTAAGAATCGATTGCGACTGTTATTCCAATAATCTGCAGAGGGCTCTGCTCCGTTCGCCATATACCAGGTTATATCCTTGAGTCCGTTTCCGTTGTGATCTTGGCCACTAAAATACTCAGTAGGTCGCAGTGAGGAATGAGCCCGGCGAAAGGCAATCAATCTTTGTGTAAAATTAAAAAATTCTGAATTCTCTTTAACGAGATCCCAATTAAGCCAATTTTTAGCTGTGTCTAAGTTGTATGAATTGTTGTTTCCTTTTAAAGTTCGTAAAAACTCGTCGCCACCTTGGATCATCGGCACTCCCGCAGAAAGCATTAGGAAGGCCATCCCATTCCTAGCCGCTTGCCTTTGCAAGATTAGATCTCCGCCCTGATCCCAGGAGTCGTTGTTATCTGTCCCTCCGTCCGAAGGTCCGTCTGGCCAAGAGCGAAGATTATTTTTCTGATTGTATCGATAAAGATCTGCCAAAGTAAAACCATCGTGAACATCCATAAAATTAATCGAATGCCAGGGCTTGCGTCGACTCGCTTGAAAGATCTCACTAGAGCCGACAAATTTTTTCGCCAATTGACCTGGCGATATATTCTCAAACCCTTCCTTATTTTGAAATTTTCTCAGAGTGTCTCGAAAAGAACCATTCCACTCAGCCCATCCCCACGGAAATTGACCAAGATGATATGATCCTGTTGTCCAAGGCTCGGCTATGAGATCAACGCCTTCTCCACCCGGGGCGGGTCGTCCAGGAAGTTCTTTGACCATGCGGTTGATGGCGTTGCTAAGATTAGCTCCATCAAAGTTAAATCCATTCAAAGATATTGAGTTTCCAAGGACTGGTGCCAAATCAAAGCGAAACCCATCAACCCCCATTTGATTTTTCCAGTACTTCAAAGAATCCACAATCAAATCGCGCACAACAGGATGAGCTGTATTTAGATTATTCCCGGTGCCCGTATTTTCCCAATAGTGAAGATGATCTGCAGTCAGTAAATAATAAGTTGCATTGTCAATGCCTCGGTAGCTGAGAACATCGGCTTTTGTGATATCATTTCCGAGTCCACCCTCAAAGGTGTGATTGTAAACCATATCAAGGTAAACTTTGATACCAGCATTATGAAAAGCCTCAGTCATTTCACGAAATTCTTTTGTTGGCCCCCCGGGGCTCTGATCAAAAGCGAAATGTCTGTCCGGAGAAAAATAATTCATGGTCATGTAGCCCCAGTAGTTGACGCCTTCTGTGGACTTTTGTGTCGCGTTCAAATCATTCTGAGTCTCTTGTACAGGCAAAAATTCTATAGCCGTGATTCCCAATTGTTTCAAATACCGCGCTTTCAAGGCGGCTCCTTTAAATGTGCCACGCAGACTTTCCGGAATTGTCGGGTCACTTTTGGTAAGGCCACGAAGTTGAACTTCGTAAATGATTTCATCTTTTAAAGCTCGTGGAATTCTAGAATTCGAATCAGGAAATACATTCCAAAGAACAACTCCCTTGGGAGCAAATAAACCTGAATCTCTATTTCGAAGTCCTGAGCCCGATTGAAAATATGTGAAGTCGGAATTTCGAGGGTTGAGTGGATCGTGACTTACTTCCCGAGCATAGGGGTCAAGCAAAAGCTTATTCGGATTAAAACGATTGCCCTCAGAATCAACATCATTTTTAAATCCGACGAGACTCCCCGGTGTCCAAGCTGTATCATATGGCCAATTCGGTCCCCAAATGCGAAAGCCATAAAAAATATTTTGAGAAAGACCCAAGTCTTGAATTTTTTGCTTCGAAAATTTTATCGACCAGATATGTGTTTGGGGATCCGGAGAAAGAGCAAAATGGCTGACTTCTTTTTCACCGAAAGCCTTTTTGTAGAGATAGATTTCAATACGAGTGGCCCGTGAAGAAAAAATACGAAAGCTCAAGTCCTGTGCTTGAGAGTCATAGATAGCACCAAGCTCGTTTGGCTGAGATACCCCCGAGGGCTGTCTTTCAAGTTCGGCGAAGTGCACGACTTCACTTTGCTGAGTGCCAGTGTGCGCACAAGCTCCAAGAAAAGCACAGATTAATAAAGCGGAGAAAGTTTTGTTGATCATTTTACTTTCCTAGAAATCAAAGAGAAATATCAACAAAGCTATTGTTGTTTTCATCATATATTGTAAACGAGAAATTTGGCTTTTAAAACCCGAGCTAGACCTAAGAAGTACCCTCGCGTTGATGGGGGAAGGTCACCCTTATCAAGCCACTTTTTGGCGAGCCACCCAAAGATCATAATCCGCCTGCATGCGGACCCACATTTCAGCCGTGGTCCCTAAAACGTTTTCGAGTTGAATAGCAAATTCTGAGGAGATAGCTCTTTTGCCGTTCACAATTTCATTGATTTTACGATGAGAGCATTTGCATTTAATAGCCAGTTGAGACTGATTAAGCCCCATCTCATTCATATAAACTTCGTTTAGAACAACTCCCGGGTGCATCGGTTTTGGGTTCTTAATCATAAACTTATCCTTTGTGATAATTCTCAATTTTAACTTCTAAAAATTCGCCATTCTTAAATTCAAAAGTGATACAGCAAGGAAGCTTAATAGTAACACTCCACTGATTTTTTCTATCACCTTTTAATTTGTGAAGCCGAATGTTCGGTGGTTGTCCTTTGATTTTCAAATCATCCAAAGTATTCGTACTATGCATGATGGTCAGCAAAGCTTTGGCTCTTATCCATAATTCTTGGGGAAGTCCTTTAGACCTGTCGTTTTCCCAAATATCTTGAGCCAGTTTGTTACCAAAACCTTGAATCATTTAACCGCCAACTATTACACTATACGGCATAGTGTAAATAAATGCAAGAAATCGAATGAAAAATTGCCTTAAACTTGTCAGAAATGATAGAAATAGGGTGGCATGGGCTGATATGCTTATTTTGCAAGCAATCGGCGCTAATAAAATCAACAAGTTAGGTGCCTAATGCCAGAACTTCCCGATGTGCAAAGTTCGAAAATTAATTAACAAATGATTTCGCACAGTTAATGAAATTCTTGAGTCTTTTCGCGTTTTTCCGTTTTCATTTTACATCACAATGTCTCATGAGCTTTTCATGATGATTCATTCGATTTCACAAAATCGGGTGATATGGGTGATACGGATTTTTATATCACCCGCTGGATGCTAAAATGAGGAGAGCTGTTCGATCAATCTGCCATTTTGATTCTTGAGAGGCGTAACTAACGTCTCAAAAAGGAGAATCTATGGAGCTTGTTCGTTTTTATTCGTTGATCGTAAAAGTTGCGATCATCTTGGCGATGCTTGGAGTTTTAAAATCCTGCACTATTGAAATCATGGGGCTTGCGGCCCGAAGTCATGAGCGCGGCATGATTTCTTATTCTCGCTACACCCATCTGCTTACAGATAAATAAATCGACCAGTTAATTTTGTTTTGAACAACTTTAAGAGCCAAGCAATCCGCTTGGCTCTTTTATTTTATGGGAGAAATATGGATAATTTTTATACTTTTGAGCGACCACGTCGCACGGCACTTTATGCCAGAGTTTCCACAGGGCATCAGTCGACCGGACTCGAAGCTCAGGTCAGAGCTCTTAAACTTTACTGCGAGCAAACTAATATCGAAAATTTCGAGCTTTTTACCGATGAGAACCAAAGCGGAGCCAAAGCCTCTCGACCAGCACTTGATCGTATGATGAAGACTGTGGAAAGTGGTGAAGTCGAGACCGTCATTGTTTTTGCCTTTTCTAGATTTGCTCGCTCAGTGTCCCATATGCTGAAGGGCCTTGAGGTCATGAAAAAGCAAAAGACTAATTTTGTGTCGCTGACCGAGAAGATTGATCTCAATACTTCTTTGGGAAATGTCGTTTTCATTTTAATCTCGGCGATCGCGCAACTTGAGAGAGATTTAATTGCAGAACGCGTCCGCAATGGTATGGCTAATGCGAAAGCCAAAGGGATCAAAATCGGTAGAGAGCGAAAACGAAACTCTGCCCTGATTGAGTCGTTATTAGAAGCTGGGTTGAGTTTTAGAGAGGTTGCAAGAATCGCAAAGTGTAGTCACGGAAGTGTTAGCGCTCAAAAGAAAGAGTGGCTCGCTCGGAAAGCTGCGAATGAGAAAAAGAATCTAGCGGAGCTGACAAAAAATATCACCTCATCTTCTTTCAACAGTACAGTTGAACAAATGAAAGCAATGAATCTATCTGAAGACATGGTTGAGAAGGTGCAAGCAAAGCTTGAGAATGACGCTCGCGATAGTGTTCGGGGCATTCAGGGTGATGTGGTTTACGAGACGGTGGATTAAAAATACAGGCAAATGAGATTTAATGAGAATGGGTCCTTGCGGGCCCATTTTTTTATTTTTTGCGCCCAAAAGGCTCGTGTAATGTTCGGAATTGAATCCGGCCCCTTGAGGGGATTTAGCAATCTACAGTCAAAGCAGGGCGGGGACGGATTTGTGCTCATGCCTGGGCCCGTGACACAGTCACGAGCAATCAAAATCTCGAGGGCCCCAGAGATCAGTGTTACCTGATCGGCTCGATGATGATAGAGCGTCCATCCGGGTCTTTGATTTTGAAATAGTGGGAATTGCCACCGATAATTTTGACGCCATTGCCCTGCAGTCGCATTGATAGGCCATCAAAGTTTTCAATATTTAGTACAACCGTGCCGAGGTCTATTCGATCTCCGTCAATTTCAAAGCAAAGCAAGACGCCTCCTATGTCGTAATTTACATAGGAGTCAGAGTAGTCCGGAACTTGCTGCCCATCTTTAAGATAAGTCCCTGTAGAAAGATGAAGGATGCCTTCATAAAACGCCCGAAGTTCTTTTAGGTCAGTGGTATGGAAAATTACTGAGTTTAGTTTCATATGACCTTTGTACCCGCAACATAGCTGCTGATCAAGTCGCTCCGAAACCCAATCAATCCAATGGCTAACTCGAACCTATTAGTTTTTGCGATTTGGGTCTATCGGTGCATAGTTTGCGGGGACGCTCGGCTGACAGAGGTGCTCGATGGACATCAAATTGAAAACTCGTCCCCATCGTTAATGTCAGTATCGTCTAGGGCTTCTGGGGCAGTCCAAAAGTGTAGCGCTTTTTATTCGGGACATAAAGTTGTCCCCGCAGAGTTTTTGAGTTCAAAAAAATCAAGGCGGGGACGGATTTATATCAAGGCCTAAGCTCGCGACAGCAACACGAGCGATAAAAATCTCGAAAGCCCCGAAGCTCAGGGGTTATAATCAAGATTTATTTTGGTGAAATTGTACAGCGTCCAAAGGCCGTTTCATTTCCCACCTGATTTGCCACTCTAACATACAATGAACCATCAGGTTTCCGGACAACAGCAAGATTTGAGCTGAAATTGACACCTATTGAATCTGCGCCCAAATCGCTTACCTGACCCTCTTGGTTGGCAGTTACACTAAAATCAGCGAAAAAATTCTCTGTTCCTTTAGAAGGACTTACTCTAACAAAATAACCCGATCCATCGCCACCATTATCAATGACTGATACAGAGCAAGGCTCTCCGTTATATGTCCCAGAATACTCTCCACCTTTAAGCTTTAGCACAAGCATCTTAATATTTTCAGAATTGACCTTGGCCTGCGCAGCTAGAGAGAAACCAAAAACAAAGGATAAAATTAATAATTTTCGCATTCATTACTCCTCAAGTCTGGTCAATGTATCTCATTGATATGTTTTTTTCGCCTGTAATGATTCTGACATTGTGACGTTTTACGGCGCTTTAAAAAGAAATGAATCTAACGGCTGTTTTGAGCCTATTGGCTTTTGCGAATTGGACTCTGTATTACTTTATTTGCAGGGACTCTCGGCTGACAGAGCTGCTTGGTGGACATCAAATTAAAAACTCTTTCCATCGTTAATGTCAGTATCGTCTAGGGCATCTGGGGCAGTCCAAAAGTGTTGAGATAATTGTCCAGGTTCTTTAGGGGCTTATGATGCCATTTTGAGAGTGATCTCGAATTTAAAGCCTTCTTT
>CANCBY010000056.1 GCA_947374445.1 Pseudobdellovibrionaceae bacterium | reverse complement strand
AGGCGGATTTTTCTTTTTTTGATCTGCTCAATCACTGAAAGCAAATGGCTCGCCGTGGGTGGAATGCCGGGCTTTGGCTCTAGCTGAATTTCGCAGTGAATTTCAAAGCGATCGCAAAAATACGAAAACGTTTTGTGATAAGTCACAAGCTCGGTGATACCACTTTTTTTAATTCTCTCTTTCCAAGCCTTTACTTTGAGCTGCATCGAGTTTTGAAAAGCCTCGGAATTTTTGCTGAACGAGGCCTTCTCTGCCTCTGAAGAACTCAACGCCGCAAGACGGTTGGCAATTAAAATGGCGGCTTTACCTAGGCGTACGGGGTCCAATTGAAAGTGCGGGTTACCTCCCGGATGAATATCTCCTTCAGCTCGCGAGACATCGGGTTTTTGCACTTCGATCGGATCAAGCTCAGCTCCTAATTCTAGCAAGCCATTGGTCGCTGCAAGTTTCGGATTTCGTGCGCCTTGCATGAGTGGAATAATCCACGCGGACTCTAACTCAAGGCCTTGCGCGATAACCAAATCTACTGATCTCATTTTGACCATGAACGAGGGTTTTGCCTCGATCTGATGAGGGTCTTGTGTTCCTTTTGCGATTGAAAAAACTTCGACTTGATCGCCGGCCACAACTTTGACAAGTGCTGCAAGGTCGGTGGTGGTGGTCGCTACTTGCAATTTGGCTAGCGCCGCAGTTGTCATCATTAAAAACAAAAAAAGATATTTAAACATTTAAAAACTCCATTGTAAAAATTGAGTGAAGGTTAATATGAGTGAGCAGGGTGGGCCCCAATAGTAAAGTTCGCTTGCAAGAAAATAGATCTCTCTGTTGTCTCAAAGGAGCTATTGACAGTGCCGCCATGGCGCTGATTGAGCTCGAGCTTGAAGGCCGCAAACTCCGAAGTGGTGTAGTTCAGTCCCACCGAGTGCCGCTCCCAAAGGTCATTCGGAAGATTTGTCGAATCAAACGTGTCTTTCACAGTCAAATTGTCATAGCGGTAAAGTGCCGCCCAGCGCTCCGCAAATTGGAATTGCACCCAAGAGGCCAAGCCACTTCCTTTTTCGTCGGCGACAGAAGCTTGCCCTTGTCGGCGGCTGAGGTACTCGGTGCTCCAAAGCAGCGATTTATATTTGCCACCCGATGAGGGCCGCCATTTGAAGGTGAGATCAGCTCCCGACAGCGTTGTTGTTTGTCGGTATGAGTTTCCTCCTTGCGCATACGAAAGACCGATCTCCATAGTGAGATCATCCGAGAGGTCATTCAAATTTTTGTAGTGCACAAGGCCCACGCTTGATGCTGGTGTTGGAGAATTGAACTCAGAGTTTTCGCCTTTTCCGCGCAGGTACTGCAGAGTCAGTTCGCTGAACCAATTTGTTGGCAACAAAAAGGCCGCAGACAAGCCTGTGTCGTTGAGGCCTTCATCTCCTAAAAGTTTAGTATTGGCGAGCGGTGCCTCAATAAACGGAAAAGCATGTGTGTGCATAGTGTTGTGCTTTCCTAGAAAAGCTTTGAACTTTCCAAGTTTTAGCGTCACATCTTGAATGACATTGCTTTCAACCGTGGCCTCCTCGGGTTCGATGCCCCACTTTTCAGAGACGCTACTGCCATCCACTTGATACTTTGGAGAAATTGAAAGCACGAGATTTAGGCGGCTGTAGGGGTCTACATCAGAGTAAAGTTGAACTTCTGTTTCGCGCAGATCAAAACCATTGGGAGTTTGATCAGGAGTCGTTAAGTTGGCGTCGTCTTTGTGAAAGTTCGAGTTGCGCATTAAAAAGAGCGCGTTGGCGCTGACATTTGGAGAATTGAGTGCGAAAGCAAATTGGCCGGTGAATGCCGACAGCAATAAGATCGCGGTTGCAAAAAAACGCATAGGGAATCCTTTTTAAAATATAAAATATTGAAAATGAGCGCAGCTAGGAGCGGGCTCAAAAAACTAAAAGATTTTGGCAGTTTAATCTAGGCGAGCCGAGGGGGCCGTTTTTGCGGCTCAAGAGTGAGATCTTTGAAGTTGTTCTTGATGGTGAAAACCATCGCGAAATTCAATTCAAATCTTTGTGGCTCAAGAATGACGACTGAAGCAGGCTTGAGGGAGTAGCCAAATACGGCTTTTCCTTCACGGCACTCGAGATCATTTTTTGTAGAAGGGGAGAGCTTGCTCACCGTGTTCGATTGAGAGTCTGAGTTCTGTGCGATTTTCTTCAAACTGTAGTTATGGATATGACCGAACTCTTGGCAGTCTTCTTGAGAGAGCGATTCGTTTGGCAAATTCAGGTTTTTAAATACCAAAAGCGCAAATACAAATAGAAGTAAAAATGAAATAGACCTGCGGATTCGTTTCATTGCAAAAGAAGATTGCATTTCGTTTCAGCACTGTCAAATAGTTGAGATTTTTCGCTTAGTGGCGGAGTGTTACACCTAAAATTGAAGAAGATTAAATTTTGCAAAAACTTTCGAACACATCTTAATTGAAGATCTGCCTTTTTGAATGTCGGTGTAGGAGGGCTTGTTTGAACTGGTACCAAATACCGGGTGAGAATAGAAAGTATTCCATCTTTCAATCTGTTCTGGAGTTCGAGTTAAAGAGTTAAATTTTTCTGACATAGCCTGGCCGATTCTAGCACGGAAGATATAGGGCTCAACTTTGAGATGTTCAGCCATCATTAGCATTTCGCTTGCCGATGACGACTTTTGGTAAAGAATGTTCAGCAGCGCTCGCTTAAGGTCTGTGTCATAATTCTGATCTGCCAATTCAATGAGATCACGAAAGCTCATGTCGACTACTTTTTGATCGGCCATTTCGATGAGCAATGCGTTCAGGTTTGCTCGAATCTGACTTTTAACTTCATTATCAAAAATATTTGATTTCAAAATGGCTGATGCAGATAAGGCAAAAGATTTTGGCTCATTAAAACGCGATAGATAATTTAGAGCGATGAGACCGGAAAATTTATTGAAGGGCCAAACTTGTACAAATTTTTCCAAGTCTTGAAAGCTCTCAATACTGTGGCCAATCTTTTGGATTCTATTGGCGACAACTTTTTCAGCCCGAGATTTGGCTGCCGAATTTGTTGTGCTTTGGAGTTTTTGCAGCTTTTCTAAAACAGATTGATTTAATTTTCCAGAATTTAAGTCTTGCTCAATATCAAGTATTCTTCCATCGGCCTGATCTCTTTCTCGAACAAATATGGGAATCACTCCCGCATCTTGATGCGTGTTGAGTTTACCATCGCCAAAAATGGAAAGCGCTCTTCCCCAGAAAATATCGGAAACGGTAATCGACTGTCCTAAAGCTGCCGCATGAACGCGAATATCAGTAATCCAACGTTGAATTCGAGAAACCTGAACGTATTCTTGTGCGATGTAGATGCCAGGATTTTTTTCGATTGCTTGCGTGAGTTTCGTTATCATTTGTTGATCAAGATGGCTTCCAATCCAAACCTGATTCCCCTGGACACCCTGAGTCTCTTTGATCACATAATTAGAAATATTCTTTAAAACTAAGTCGAGCCGATCTTTCTTTAAAAGAGTTTCGCCATTTGCACCTACATCTCGGAAAGAGATAGTTGCAGCTGTTTTTAAAATAGGCTCTTCGTTAAGATAAAAACGAATAAAGTCTTCAATGTACCGGGTTGTTTCTTTGTCGGAGAAAAGATCAAATCTTTGCAGAGGTAGTCCTAATAGAGGAAGTTTGCCAGACAGCGCACATTCCATAGTTTTGGGGAATGCGTTTGAAAAACCTGAATAGCTATAGTTTCGAATCATTACTGAACCGATTCGGAGCTTTTGACTTTGACCGCTCTTTTCAACGATCAAGAAGGGCACACCATCAATGACTGATATTGATTTACCATTTCTCTTGTTTTCGCTGACTACATGAATTCCAGCAGCTTCAACTTGCTCAATATAATAGCGGTTGTAAGACTCTTGGTTTGATGGAGCAATTAAAACGAGCTCGCCGTCCCGTGGTTGAGCTTCTGATCGCAAAAGGACCGATAGTTTTTTTGCGAAACCTTCGCCGTGATTCTCTAATATGCTCGAGTATTCTGGGGCCAGCTTTAAAAGGTCTAAGCGGGATTGCATCGCATCGCCCATGCCGCCGGCATAACCTATGTTGTCTTCGAGGACTTTGAAATTTCCATCACTTCCGAGGACTATATCTGGAGCATAATAGAAACCAATATTATTTCTCTGCTTTAAATCCATGAGTTCTTGCTTTTCAAGGCCCGCTTTTTTTGCGATACGCTCAAGTATTTTAAGAGAGATGATCCCAGAATTTAAAATTTTAAATTCTTTTTCCTCAATGTCTTTTTGAAACGCTAAAATTGCTCGAAGTCTTTGAGCTGTTCCACCCTGTAGTCTTTCCATTTGCTCTTGATTGATCATTTTGGGGTGTGGAATCAAGTAGCGGTTGTCGGAGCCAATTTTTGATGAGTTTTTAATAATGTCTGTGATTTGTTCTGACTTTAGCTGTTGAAAAGTCTCGGTTACTCCCGAGTAAAGTGCCTGATCATTGATTTCATTTAATGCCTTAGCAGTTGGGCGTTGCGGGGCGCTACGGGCCGGGGGGAGTATAATGTCTTGATACGACTTTGGATCAATCCCCCTTGCTTGTGCCCATTCAGAAAAGTGGCTGATGGCATAACTATTTGAGTAGTTTGCATTCGCCGGCATATCTAGCAAAATTGGCTTTTGAATCGAGGAGAGATAGTCCAAATTGCGGTCGGCCAATTCGAGATCTTTTATCATGTGTTCGAAGCTCATCTGTGGTCTTTGACCTCTTACTTCAATTCGGCGGTAGAAGTTATTTGTGTCAGCTTTGGCTTTTTCAAAGCTTAAATCTTGGTAGTGAGCATAGGCGTCGGGTCTCCAGTCGAATGGATTGTTGGTATAGACCTCTTTTTCAATCCGTATAAAAAGCTGCTCTGCTGTCTTGATCGTGCCATTATCAAAGTCATGTATAATTTTATACAAAGCAACCTTGCTTGAACTGGCTAGCGCTGCAAAAGGCGGTGCATTGCCGAGGTGATTGCCAAAGACTCCCCAGCCCAGTTCAGGGTGGTTTGCTCGATCAACAATAAAGTTTCGAATCAATAATGAATTTTTTTTGAAGGCACTTTCCAGGTCGTAGTTAATATGGCCGCCACCGATTCTCTCGTGAACATAAAGTCCAAAGTTTTTGGCCGCCTGAAAGCCAAAGTGCTCTATCCTAGCTTGGTTTTTCAAGTAGTGATCTTTGTTGCCGGGCTTCATCGTTATTTCAAGCACCGAAGGATCGTGACTGATTTCCATCCAAAAACCGTCGGAAAATTTTATCTTTATGGCAGGGTTCTCTTTGACTCTTCCCATCTCAACTTCACAATCAAGTCGGACGCACTCGGTTTTTGCAAATTTGGTCCAAGCCGACATGATTCGCTCAGACTCGCGACTTTTACGTTGTGTGGGGCTTTTTGACTGCTCGATGATAATGTCGTTTGTAAAGGTCAGTTCAAAGCCGTACTTTCGGTCTGACGCAAGCGCAGATACTGAGAATAGAACGAATAAAAGAAAAAGCTTGAGTCTTTGCATGAAGCTTAATTGAGCAAAACAAATGCCTAAATTTAGCGTTTACAGCAGCTAAGTTCGAGGCGGCTTGGCTTTGTGAGGTGAGTGACAAAAATCGGTTTACAATATTCTTTTCGCTGAGCTTCATGTTTTGAAATGCGTCTCAAATTGAGACTATATTTCCCACACGAAACCTATTTACAACAGCATCTAGCCATCGTAGATCAAATGTATGACCTCCATCGAGCCGGCCCAAAGGCCCCAACGCAAACTACCTCCAAAACAAGAACGCAAACGCGGACGTCATGAACACTTGTCGGACTTGCCACTAATAGCAGTTAAATCAGGGGTCAAAAGTCTCAGTTCTAAACTCAATAAAGTCGAACTGCTGGCAGACCGTTTCAGAAATTTTAATTCTCACGCTATAGCTATGCTCATGTGGTCAGCCCTTGGCTTTATTTGCTTGGCTTTGTTTTTTCGTCTAGCTTTTTCGGTTGGCCTGCATCAAGGAAGCATCCAATCTCTAGATGAGCAATTCTTGCGCTACATTGGCGGCCAACTGCGTTCGCCGAGCTGGGATTTCTTTTTTGTAGACTTATCTAGTCTTGGTTCGATGGCTGTTGTGACTGCGATATGTTTAATATCTGTGGTTTTGTTCGTTCTTTCAAGAGACCCCGCAGCCGCCATTCATTTGTTGATTGTTGCGGTGGGAGGATTTTATATTTCGGGTTGGGCTAAGACTTTGATCGATCGACCACGCCCCGAAATCATTCCGCGCTTGATTCAGGTGGGGGGGCAGTCCTTTCCGAGCGGCCATGCTGTGACCGCGGCTGCGATCTATTTGACTCTGGCGATTTTGGCTTGCCGGCATTTTAAAAATCATGGAGCTCGCGTAGCTCTATTTACATTGGCCGGCGTTATGATTGCGAGCGTGGCTTTTTCGCGAGTGTACTTGGGCGTGCATTATCCCAGCGATGTTTTAAGTGGAACTCTGATTGGTTCTGCTTGGGCGCTTTTTATGGGCGGAGTTTTTTCAAAGACTCACTTTCATAATAAAAAATCATGAGCTCAACGACTCGCGGAACTATTGTACTAATTGAAAGCTCAGACATTGGAGCCAGGTATTCGGCGGAAGCCATCAGGGCGCTTGGGTACGAGCCGCTTTTTCTGTGTGACCTGGCTGAGTATCACGCTGACCCATTGGCGCAAATTCGAAGCTATCCTCACCTTCATTGTTTCACCACTTCAGCTGAAAGTGTTGTCAAAACACTTCAAGGTTTGAGCGGGCATCAATTTGTGGCAGTCACAAGTTTTGTCGACAGCAGACTCACTGTGGCTGTTGAGGTCGCTGAGCAAATGGGGCTCAAGGGGCTTGATCCGCAAATTGTAAAACTCAAAAACAAAGGCCTCGCTTACTCTCTTATTTCAGAGTTCAGTCCACCGAGCTTGCTCTTCAGTCCACAGCAGATGAGTGCCGAAGATCATGCGCGGCTCAGGCGTTTGCTAGAGCAATCCGGCAAACTTATTATCAAGCCTTCGGCGGGTGCGGGTGCGATCGGCATATTTACCGTGAGCTCGGTCAAAGAGCTTGAAAACATCCAAAAAACGATTGAGCAAAAAAATGTGCCTGAACACTTTGCCCATGATCAATGGATCGCTCAGGCCTTTCTTGTAGGAGAGCTCGTCAGCCTTGAAGGGTATGTGGTTGGTGGCAAAACAAAAACGTTGGGGTTCACCAGCAGAGTCAAAGTGCACTCCACAGAGTCTCGTGCGAGCTTTCCCGTGGATGCGCAACTTCAGCCGCAGCAACGGACAAGGGCTCTAGAGGCAGTTCAAGCGCTGTTTAAGCGCTCTGGTTTTTTGCAGGGCTATTTTCATATTGAGTTTTTACTTTGCAATGGCGAGGCTTTTTTGATTGATGCCAATGTTGGACGGCCTGGCGGTGGGCCAGTGGGAGAGCTTTTGGCCATCTCTTACGGCGTAGACCCTATCGCAATATACGAACATGCTCTTGATGTGTCGCTGTTTGGTCGCGAAAACCAAAGCCCTTATTTGCACGCCGAGCTTGCCGGCAAAATTCAAGCGGCTCACTCTGTGCTCTATGGTCTTGAGCGCGGTGGCGATTTGATCGGAGTGAATTTTCCAGTCGACGCCAGAGTTTATCACACACAGCTCTTAGATGGCGGCACTCACGCTTCCCCAATGGGCACAGATGATTGGTCATGGATTGGTATTGTTTCGGGCCTAGAATCCGACACCGAGGCCGCGGTGCGGAGCCTAAAGATTTCAACGACAGCAGGTGAGTTCTCGGCTTGTTATTGAGCGTTGATGACGGAAATAAAAAATTGCCATCTTGCTGTGATGGATCTAAAAAGATCACGTACTTACCTCAAAGGAGTCAAAAAAATGAAAAATCTATTTGCAATAACTCTGATCTCTTTTCTTGTTGGGATTTCTTTTACAGGATCGGCCTTTGCTCACGAAGGGGGGCACCCAGCTCCATCTCCTTCAGCGCCCGGCACATCCGACAGCATTTGCTCTCCGGAAGACCCAGATGTTTGTGCTCATGTTCATTTTTTAAGTCCTGTGAACACAAGCCAAGAAGCCTCCCTAATATTTCACGTCGAGAATGAGCCTGGTCTTGAGGTTAAAGATCTTAAGCTCGATGTATGGATGGATATGGGCAATGGCCACGGCCACAGTTCGGCTCCAGTGGACTTTGTCGTTGATAGTTTTAATCACTACAAAGTGACAAATATTTGGTTCGTGATGCCGGGGCAATGGTTTGTTCGTTCAAGCTTTACGCTTGGCGGAAACTCGTTCCAAATCAATATTCCGGTGTTGGTGCAAGAATAAATAATAGTTCTCGGGGATGTTTGCTTATCTCAGAGGTTATCCTGTTATCAGTATTCATGATTTGAATTCTGGTTTTGCCATGAGCACCCAGGCTAAATTAGATGGGGCTAACATCGCACATCAGTAAATACTTCTTCCGTCAGCTGAGGGCTCAAATCAATCGATCACTGTTGACTGCAGGCTCAGCGAATAGAACACAAAGACAAACTTTGCTTTTTCCATTGTAGCCTTGCTAGTATTTAAAAATACAACAGGAGTTAAAATGGCAAATCCAGGGTTTAATCAAAAGCTACTAGAACGTCTTGATGGTGTGACTTCGACCGAGACAATGACCTTTGAAGGCACAATCAATAAGTCAGGTTTTCTACTTGCCTTGGCCATCGTTGGTGCAAGCTTTGGCTGGGCGACAGAGTCCTTTGGCATTGTCATGATTTTACTTATTGTGAATTTGGGATTGTCCTTCGCAATCATCTGGGGGCCTCATCGCGCTCAGTATTTGTCGCAGGTCTATGCCTTGGCAGAAGGATATATTCTAGGAGCAGTGTCGGCGCTTTATGCGGTCAAGTATCCTGGTATTGTTAGCAATGCCATGTTCTTAACCTTGGGTGTAATGGCGGTCATGCTGGCGCTCTATCGATTTCGAATTATTGTGGTCACCGAGAAATTGCGTTCAGTGGTGATGGCTGCGGGAATGGCGATTGGGCTTACGTACTTGGTTAGTATTGTGATGGGATTTTTTGGTTCTTCAGTGCCGATGATTCATGAGTCCGGCCTTTTAGGAATTGGATTTTCTTTGGTTGTTGTCACAGTTGCAGCTTTCAATCTTCTTTTAGATTTTGACATGATCGATAACTTGCAAAGACGCGGCTCTCCTAAATTTATGGAGTGGTATGCGGGCTTTGCACTTTTGCTGACGATTGTTTGGTTGTATCTTGAGATCTTGCGATTGCTTTCAAAACTAAATAAAAGATAAGTCTATCGAAGATTTGAAGCCTCTAAGACTGACAAACTTAAAAATAAACGCGCCACAAATCAATTCAGCAAGCTCTTTGCTGGATCTAGAAGGGCGCGTTTTTGTTTGTTGCGATGATCAGTATTGTTTGTATGAGCTGCAAAATGGCAAAGAGTGGGTTCAGCACAATTGGACTGAGGCGCCTCCATTGCCAGCGGACTATCTTGAGCGCAAAAAACTAAAGCCTGACTTCGAAGCTCTGCTTTCATCTGCAGAAGATAAAAATAAACTGTTGCTCATCCCATCCGGATCAAAGAGCAACCGAACCCTTGCGCTTGAGTTTGATCTTTGCACACATGCTTTTCGGCCATTGGATCTGGGTTATTTCTTTCAACAGCTTGGGAATCGGCTGGAGCAAACCAATTTGGAAGGCGCGGTTTTATATCAGGATAAATATTTGTTCTTAAATAGGGGAGTTGAGTCGTCGCCAAGCTCGATTGTCGTTGTCGACGCCAAGACGTTTTCAATACTTGAAGTTCGGCCGATTGAGTTCGGTGAACTTGCGGGAGTGGCTTTGCACGGAAGTGAGCTGTGTCTTTTTGAGGGCGCGCTTTATACACTCGCTGTTGCTGAAAACACAAAAAATAGTTTCGATGATGGCCTCGTACTCGGCAGTGCATTATTTAGGATGAATATCGATGATTTTAAATTCATCGATGGATGGAGTTTAGGCCCTGATCTAAAAACAGAGGGCCTTTGTCGTTTCAACGGCAAGTGGATGGTCACTACAGATCCAGATGGCAAAGGGATTTCACAATTTTTTGAGCTCTGTGAGGATTTGTAGGCTTTAGTTTTTGAATATTTGGGCACAGCTTCTTTGAAGGCCAGTGCGCTTAGGTAACCACGCGAGTGGATAATTATTAATTCTAATTATGCTCCGCTGGGATTTGTACTCAGGTGTTCCTGGTAAAGATCGCGGACGCCCAACCCCTGCGACAATGTCTGAGTACAAGAAACCATCAAATCCTCTATAGTATGAATCTATAATCCACTCCTGATTTTCAAAATAAATGGTATTGAATGCATGGTCTTCAGTAATTTCAACATCAGAGATTTCACGCGAAATTTTTGCGTAAACGTAATGATTTTCGACTCCAATCCAATTGAGAGCTTTGTGCAAAATCAAGGCGTGCTCGCGGCAAACTCCTGTACTGTGGTGGGCGTATTCGCTGAGTGGGATATCTTGACCGTCTTCCTTGTATTGAAGTGCCAGCAAAGAATTCGAAAGCTCGTCGTAGGACTTTTTTTTCAAAAGAGCGCTGACAGCCCTCTTTGTCAGCTCAACCTTTTTTAGAAAGGTCAACGCAGTGTTTGCTTTTATTTGGTCAAGATAGTCCCTCAGAGTTTTGAACTTCACGTCCGTAAAGTTAATCAAATAATCAGGTTGGATTCCCCCATAGGCTGCCGAGCCCTGAATCACAGAGCCTTCTGGTATAAAGCTAATATAGCTAGCCTGGTGCTCTGTAAAATCTTTGGTATTTGTTGGAGCTGCAATCGTGTTCAAACTTAAAAGCAGAGCTATTGTTGCAAGCATAAATTTAGGATTTAAATTAACTTCGGCGCGCAGCAAGGCTTTAAGTGCTGTCAACCAATTGGTCACAGATCGATTCATTGTATAATACTTGGCCATAGGTAGCATCGATGGGTCCTTAAAGATGAGCTTAAAACGGTATCAAGACGTAAGTTTACTGTGAGCAAGCGATATGCCAATGAAGCGAAGAATAAAGTGCGTACGTACGGTGGCGTTCGCCTTTATAAAAAAGAAGGCGCCTGTGCTTTGCTCTTAGGTGTTTTTGAAGAGAATAAAGGGAGCTATATTAGGGTCTATACAATCTAATCGGTCACTCCTTTGAGTGGCCCTTCTTCTCTCCCTCAGCCACCGGAGCCTGCGATTTTTTCAAAGGCTCCTTGCGCATCGGATCTAACTTCTCTTTGTAGTCAGGAACAAGTTGCCCGCGATGGCACATATAGCAATCCGCTTTGGGGCGGTCCTTGCGCGAGCCATCTAGGCCGCTATCGATCAAGGTTTGCGTGAGTTTGATGTGAGCTTTGGCGGTTTTGTAGGCCGGCATCTCGTCAGATTTAAAATTTTCAGTTTTGTGGCAAGTAGTGCAGGTCACGCCCAAGTGACGCGACATCACCAGCATTTGCTGGCGGATTTCTTCTTCTTGAGATTTGATGGCCTCGGCACTTTGCGCCTGAGCCTCGAGGTACCTGAGTGAGATTTGTGGCGCAACGAGCAATGTTGGCACCGCAATCAGGGCTGCGGCGGTCGACATGATGAGTCTCAAATGCAGATTTTTTGAGGGGCGTGAGGCTTTCATGAACATCCTTATTCTGATTTACTCTCGTAGATCAATGTCAGTTCTGCCCGAGATTTAATCACTCGCACAGAACCAATTCAAGTCCTTGAATTTCAAATAGTTTAGCGAGTTTTTACTCTGGAATTCAAGCGGTGTTTTGGTTGACCGCAAAAACGGCCAGGTGCTACCAATAGAGCGTTATTTCATCTCTGTCTGTTGGAGCTATATCATGGAAGTGCGTCGTCTCAAGGATCTTGCCACACTGGTGTCGCTATCGAAGCGCCGTGGTTTTGTATTTCAAAGTTCTGAAATTTACGGAGGCCTGGGCTCTTGCTGGGATTATGGTCCACTCGGCTCTCTCATGAAACTCAATGTTAAGATGGCTTGGTGGAAGGCCATGACCCGCAGAGCAGAGATCTGTGGTCTTGATGCTGCGATCTTGATGCATCCGATGGTTTGGAAAGCGTCGGGCCATATCGATGGATTTTCTGATCCCTTGGTTGACTGCAAAGATTGTAAAACTCGTTTCCGTTCGGACAACA
>CANCBY010000055.1 GCA_947374445.1 Pseudobdellovibrionaceae bacterium | reverse complement strand
ATCTTAAAAAAAATGATGTTCTCACTGAGCACGCAAAGATTGTAACCTCGGCTGACGCCGAAGTGAAGATCGCGCTCGATCCGTACACTCAGGTGATTGTTTTTGAAAACTCAGTTCTGGAGCTTCCCGTGATCACATGGGGAGAGGGTGAAGTTTTAGATCTGCAATTGCAAAAAGGCAAAATCCAAGTCTCCTGTGAAAAAGATTGCGTCCGTCAGTATATAACCCCACTTTCAAAGAATGTTTTCACTAATGGAGTTTTCATTTTGGATTACCGGCCCGAGTCTCCGTATGTCGAGTTGACAGTGTTGCATGGGGAGCAAGAATTTCGAGGGCTCGAAAATGAATCCATGATCAAAATTCAAGGCGGGCAAAAAGTAGTATTTCAAGGCCTTAAAGAAAATGATGAAGTGGCCTATGATGTTCTGCTTAAAGGGCGCAAAGTCGCACGCGGGCAACTGCAGGCTGTTGTCACTTTACCTGCCAAGGAGATTGAGGCACTTGATGATAAGAGCAAAAAACTTAAGCCCATTGTTGTAGCGAAGATTCCGGCTCCACCACGATTGCCAAGTCAAATTTGTGAAGCGCCTTTTGCGGAGCTCAATCAATGCGCGTGGACTTGTGAGGGTTTGTCTAAAAAGAAGAAGGCAATGAAAAACACAAAGACCTGCGATATTTCACAGGCAGGAGTTCACTGCGTGCGCCGCCGTTGCAATGCCAATGGCCAGTGGGAAGACGCCACAATATTAACTCAATCGGCACAGCGATGCGAGACTCAGCCCGTTGTTGCAGGTTGTGACTATTAGCCGGTGCTGAGCTCTTTAGAGAGCGATCGGAGATGGCTCTAGCCACACGCCTTGGGTGAGGGCGGATTTACTGTCGAGAATCAGATAGCTTTTATCTCCGTAGTGGCTCCAACGTTGAAGCCAACGGTTCAGGGTTTGACTAGACCCCAAGGCCACAACAAGCATTCGAGTTTGTTTGATTTTAAAAGAAACAAAAAGAGAATTCTCGTTGAGACTAAATGTTTGACCCTGATAAGTGAACTGCTTTGGAGAGAGCTCGAGCCCCTTCTTGCCAAGCTCTGCACGCACGTCAGCGTTGCGCACGGCTTGGTCTATGCTGACAATCATCAGCTGCGATGTGCCCAGCTCACGGAAGTCAGTGATGCTTTCAAATTTGCTGTTGGCAAAAACAGCGTCCAGCTGAGTGACTAACTGATCGTCACCACTTAAAACTTTGATCGCCGGACTTGCAAAGTACTGCGAAAAAGTAACCGGTTTTTCGCTCGCGCTCAGTTCTCTGAGTAACAAAAAGTCTTGGTCAAAAGTATAAGAAAGAGGTCGCACCGGAGCCGCGGCAACTTTGAGTTCAAGTCCTTTGCCATCGTCTCGAACCTTTTGATTGAAGCTTTTGACCGTTTGATCCGGCATCAAGGCTAAAATATTTAGCGGTAGGCCAGCAATAGTTTTGAGGGCTGAAGGGTTTGGTGTCTCAAAAACAAGCTGGTTGGGGTTTTCTTGCCAGCTAAGTTTGAGAACTTCTTTAGGCAAAAGGCCTTTTGAGTAGAGCCAAAATTTTTTAAATTCTGTGAAATCCAGTTTAGACGTCTGTGACAAAACAGAAAAGAAATCTTCAAAGCTTGCTTTTTTGAAACGATACTTTTTGTAAAACTCTTGAAGCGCCTGATTGAAGACGGTCTTTCCAACACGAGTTTCAAGCATAATAAAAACCATGAGAGCTTTGTCGTAGCCAATTGCTTGCAGTGAGCGGTCTTCGCCTCGAGATGAAAATTGAGACAACGGAATTTCAGTAGTGCCGCGAGAATAGTTTAAAAAATTTGTGATGGCCTTGACACGATATATTTTTTTATCGCTTTCAGGCAGCAGTCCATAGTCGGCGCCAAAAGTTGTAAGTCCTTCGCACCAATTGCCTTTACCGGGATCAACAAAAACGCCGTTTCCCCACCAAGAGTGCAGAAGTTCATGTGGCAGAGACGTTTTTAAAATAAACGGAAAGTGCAAGAGCTGGCTGCCAATCCAAGTCATTTTTGGAAAGGCGTAGCCAATTTCATCGGGGCTTTCTACGACAGAGAACTGATCGTATGGATAGTGACCAAATTGTTTTTCGAATTGATTCAGGTATGTCTCAAGTGTTGATAGCAATGTTTGAGCGAGTTCAGGCTCATCTTTCAGAAGAAAAATATTGAGCTTTCCATTCGCGCCTGAATACTTTCGGCATTTGCAAATCACAAAAGCCAATTCATCTTGAGGGTGTCCGGTGGCTGAATGAATCAGCTGATAATCTGGAGGCATGTCTGCCGATACAATGTATTGGGTTTGAACCGAGTTTGATGTTTGTGAGCCGGTTAGAGTTGGGATCCAGTTCTCGTCGCCGGCAATGTAAATGGGTGCTGTATTCGTCGATGGCAGTGTAATAAGATATTGAATCTGGCCTATCTGCTGCGCTTTTAGAAGAAGATCCATCGAGCCATCGGGATTGAGGTTCGATGTAAAGCCCGAAATTTGCTGAAGTTGTGTTTGGGCTTTGAGTTTAAAATGAAGGTCGACATTTTCGTTGTTACTAATCTGTGATTTGATTTGAAGTTGCGATGCGGTTTTTTTAAAATATAAATTTGCCTTTAGGTGCGCAAAAGCCAGCGAAGTCAAAAATACACTACAAATAAACATAATAGTCGCAGATGTTTTGTTCATAACCATGCTTACCCGAATTTCCCTGGAAAGGGAAGCAAGGGAAATGAGAGGAACAGGATTGCAAAGGTCTTTATTTAATGAGGAGATACCAAAAAGGGTGGGTCATTTGAAAAATAATAAAGGCAAACAGCTATTTCTAATTGCAAGCATTCTATTTTCTGTAGTTTTTTGGGCTTTTGAGTCTTTTGGTAGTAGTGATTCGAAAAGTCTGACAATTGTTTTACCTGCACGGAAGGTCGACCTTTTGTTGTCGCAAATGAAGCTTGGTCTCAAGTTAGTGACTGTCGAGATTCAAGATCCAGTGTATAAAAAAACAAAAGCTTATGACGGCTTTAGGTTGAGCGAAGTTTTAGCTTTGGCTGGATTTGAATCTAAAAGTCTTGCCAATGAATTGGTGTTTACGTCCAAAGACGGATATGCACCGAATACTTCTTTTGATAACCTTTTGCAGCAGTCTGCTGTTTTGGTTTTTCGTGAGCATGGTAAAAAAGATTTCGCTTTTGAAAAAGTACTTCAAGGTAAATCCATGATCACGCCAGCGCCATTTTATGTGATTTGGGAAAAGGCACCCTCGGCCGAAGCTGTTCCTTGGCCCTACCAGTTGGTGCAGATCGAAGTGGTCGATTTCAAGGTCAAATATGCCAAGCTGTATCCATTGACAGAGTCTGCGGGCACTTCTGTAGCAAAAGGTTTTTCAGTTTTTAAATCCGAGTGCTTGCGCTGCCATTCGATCAATTTGCAGGGCGGCGAGCTTGGCCCGGAGCTCAATGTTCCAAAGAACGTCACAGAATACTGGGCTCCTGAGATATTAAAAAGTTTCGTTCGAAACAGTGCCGACTTCAGGCTCCGTGATAAGATGCCTTCATTCTTACACCTGAAGCCAGAGCAGTTAGACGACGTGCTCGCGTATTTGGCCTACATGAAAGACCATAAAATCGATCATACTAGAAAGTAAGGTCGTGCCCATCTAGGGCTAAATTTTTGTGGTGTGCAAAGCTGGCTTCGGGCTTAATGTCTTCAATTTTCAGGGTATCCGTTGTCGAGCCAGCGCAGTATAAAGTCTTGCTCGTCAGTGGCTAAAGCTGCAGAGTCTTTGGGGGGCGGCATGCGCTCATCGTCATTGCGACTGACAATTTTGTAAAGCTTGCTGTGAGCTCCATCGGTGCTGAAAAGTTTTTTATGTGCAATGAGTTCAGCGTAGGGATAAAGTAAATACTGAGAAGCATCGAGATCACCACTTTTTTCATTATGGCAGTGAAGGCATTTAGGCTGTAAGATTTTTTCAACAAAGGTCTGATAATTGAGTGGCATTTCTAGGATTGGTTTTGCCGCAGGCTGTATGGGTGTTCCTTGCTTGCAAGAATTGAGATCTGTCACTTTGCTGCTCGAGGTGCTCGGCATTCCAAGACGGATCCACTCATTTAAAATATCTTTTTGGCAATCGGTAAGAGCCGCATAGCCTGAGCTCGATGGAGGCATCTGATTGCTCATTACTTGAGATTTGATTTTGTCAATTTGACTTGTAATTGCATCGATCGTCGACAGGTTCGGGTTTGTATTGCCAGCATGGCAGCGAAGGCATATTGCCAGGACTGACTGTTGTACGAGGACAGCATCAACAGTGGCATTCTCGCCAAAAGATGTCGTGCTGTTTTGAGTTGGGGAGTCTTTAATTATTTTGTAATTGCACGAAGCCAGCAGCAAGACCAAGCTAAGCCTGCTAAAAAACCTGAAAACGTTAATAATACTAAAAATCCTATAGATAATAGTGCAATAGAAACCACGCATAGTCGCCCTCTCCAGTGGAAGTTTGTGGAGCTTGTTCTTTTGTCCAAAGTGCTTCGAGATGAAAGTGAGGCCGCGGAAAAAACTGAAGTCCGCCTCCGTAGTGAATCACTCGTGTATTAGGGTCTTCGAGACGACCCATTTGCCCATCGACAACAATGAGTCCAACGAGACCTTTATGTATTTCGTAACCCCATTTTTGAGAGGTGGCAGGCGAATGCTGTGTGATCTGCGTGCTTTTGGTGATTTGTTCTTGCCAGTCGACTTCACTCAGCCAAAAAGTATTTTTGCTGAGCCCCAAGAGGGCATGCAGGCCGACAATCTGTCTTTGTGTGGTTTCAGTTTCACCTCGCCAGTAGCTAAGGCCTGGCTTGAGGGTGTCCGAAAAAACGCGCTCGATCTTTAGAGCCAATGCTTTTTCTCCTGGATTTTGATGGATGAGTGGAGCTTCGCTGTATGTGGCGGCCAAGCTCCAAATCTCATCAGCTAATTGCAACTCTAGAGAATTTCGCTCACTATTGGCGCCGAAGCCGAGGTTTGCTCGAGGGGGCGAAATATGCTCAGGTATATTAAGACCAAATTGAGGTGTAAATCGACCGGCTCGCACACTGAGCGTTTCATTCAACTGATTCATGAGGTAGTATTGAGTTCCGTTACCAGACCAATGGTCGTTGCTGTCGAGCTGACCCACAGCTAAATTTGCAGTCCACTTGCCAACATGGGCACTGGCTTCGATCATGGCCTGCATGTTGATCCATTGCCCCATCTTCACTTGACTGTTTTCGTAGTGGTACTGAAGCGAGCGGATATCTCCACCGATTTGCAACCAATCTTGTATCAGCTGAGGTGAAGAAATAGTTTCAAGTTCATTGCTATTTTTAGGGACAGAGTTTTTTTTGCTAAAAGCTCCGTGCAGAAACTGAGCTTCGGATTCCGTTCCCCAGGTGCTAAGCAGTTCTGCAGAGAGTCCTCGGCCATAGGGAGTCAGTACGCCCCCTCCTGCTGGGGACACATGGCAGGCTGTGCAGTTGACGTATCCATGTCGAATCATTTCAGGAAATGCGAAGGCCTTTGTTGTACCTAAAGCTAGGATTGCGAATTGTACCAGAAGACACAGTCGGCCGCATCTAATCCTAGCGAGTAGATTGCGCATAACTATTCCGGTTTTAGGTTGAGGTCGAGTTTAATTTGAACTTCGTCAGCTACAGTGATCCCAGCATAACTTGGGATTGAAATAGCAAATTCACTCAGTTTGAATTTGAATTCGGCATGCGCAGTTTTTTGTGCGGAGCTGCTAGTTTTGTAGCTGAGTAAGCCATTTACTTTTTTATTTTGTCCATGAAGAGCAAGTTGTCCTTCGAACGGGACATCCTGATCTTGATCTTGACTTTTCAAGGTGAGATTTTCGATCGTCAAAATTGCCTCGGGGTTTTTTTCGATTTCGAGATATTTTTCTTTCATGTGTTTGTCGCGCATCTCAATTCCTGTGTTGAGCTCGGCAAGCTTTAAGTGAAATTCGGCTTGTGCAAAACCCTCGCTCAAGGTGAGCACGCCATCAGGTCCAACAGACTCACCTTTGATACGAATCATCGCTGGGCGGCCAAGCGCTAAAAATTCGAGATGCCCTTCAGTCGAAGATGTCGTTTTGTATTTGGTCGAAGCTTCTGCAGAGGTTGCAAGAAGCAGACAAAGTAACAGGCGGAAAGATTTCAACATAGGAGGCTCCATTGAAGAGTTATGGATATTTGTCAATTAAAGTGGCCCCGTTTGCGCGAGGCCACTAAGGCCAAAATGTGTATTACGGCTTGTAAGCGTCGTGGCCTTTTCTTTTGAGGCTCGACATCTGAGTTAAAATATTTAGCGCATCGGTATTATTGTTTGCGGTAAAATCATCCTTGAGGCGCTTACCAAGTTCGATCTGTTGATCGAGCATCGAATCATAGTCAGTTTTGGCTGCGGCCTGTTCGCTCGACGGCAAGGAGGTGATGCTGTCTGGTGTAAAGTCTTTCGAGTGCTGAGCCATAAGCAAGAAATGGTCGGTCAGCTGAGCTGAACTTGTATTCGATTGGCTATTGTTTGCCTGTGCAGTGATAGCCTTCATGTCATTGCCCATGGCTTTCATGGTATTGGCAAGTGTGCTTGGAAGGGCTGTATCAAGTGCCTTTCGCTGAATGTCTACTGCTCCGTTAGAGCTCAGTGCGGTTGTTTGTGCTGATGCCGATTGAGCTGCGAGTCCTGCAAGACAAAGCGCTGCCATTACGATTGATTTGTTCATCGATCCCCCTTAGTTTTGGTTTTAGTTGCAGAAATTTTTGACTGTTACGTGAGTAGAAAGCTACTTGCTTCGAAGGTCCTCTAGGGCTCTTGCTTGAACCTTTATTGCTTGCTCCTCTGACAGCCCGACAAGCTCTGAGTATTCGTGAATCATCAGAGCCGCAGATTGTGGGTGGATGTCGCTGAGATCAGCCTTCTTTGCAATGTTGTAGGCACTGATGCAAATGGAGTTAGAGTCTTTAGTAACAGTGCTACCATCGACCGGACGGTGCTGACTGTCCCAACAAGCGTGTTCATCAGCAATATGCAGTCGAGTCGAGCGAACAGCATTTTCTATTTTATTGTCGGCTTCAAAGAGTGGAACAAAGGCCGCTCGGTGAGATTCAGGCAGGCGGTTGTTTTCATATTCATTTCGTTTTTGCCAAATATACTCGAGCACTGTGGTCTGCGCTTTTCCAACAATTTCTTCGACAATTTCAGGATCATTTTCGCTGACCGGTGGTTTGGGTGAAATCATGTTTCCGCCACCGCCGCTGACGCCACCATTAAAAATAATGGCGGCTGAGGCTGAACAAATTGCAGAGGTAAATACGAACGAAGCCAAAACGGTGAGCCGACGTATGCCAAACCAATTCGCGTTGTTCGAGATTGAGGGCTTAGTGATTCTGATCATTTTATGCTCTCCCAGCTGAACTTCAGCTTTTTCGAGTTTGTTCTGAAACAACCTTAATCTGCGGTACGGGTAGGAATCTATTGCAATTTGCTAAAAAATAAGCTTTTTATTTAGTATTACTAAATTATGGAAAAACTGTCGATTTTCAGCTTTCAGGATTACAAAGAGTTTCTGCATCAATGGATTCTGCGTGCACCGCATGCGGGGCGTGGTCTGCGCAAGCAACTGGCCGAGGCCTTGGGATGCCAAACCCCATTTATCACTCACGTTTTAGGTGGAGACTATCATTTGAGTCTGGAGCAAGCCGAAGCCTGCTGTCGTTGGCTCGGACTGCGAGAAAATGAAACCGAATTTTTTTTGCTGCTTGTGATCAAGGCTCGGGCTGGCACAAAGAGTCTAGAAAAGGTTGCGGCGCGCCAGTTGTCGCAGCGAAGATCGGCCGAGACAATTCTAAAAAAACGCCTTAATATTAATGAGGAGCTCAGCAATGAAGATCGCATTATATATTACAGTAACTGGTATTATTCTGCGATTCACATGGCTTGTTTGATACCAGCTTTGCAAACTATCGAAGCGCTAGAAAAACATTTTAGTCTTCCTCTCAATCAAATTATGGGAGCTCTCGAATTTTTGAGCGAGCATGGCCTCATAGAAAACAGCCGTGGCCGTTTTCGTGTGATGAAGCCAGTACTACATCTTGAAAAAGAATCGCCATTGATGTCTCAGCATCATACACAGTGGCGTCTTAAGGCCATGGAAACATTCCTGCGCCGAAAAAACACGGATCTTCATTATTCCGGAGTCATAAGTCTATCGAAGGATGATTATGAGTGGCTTCGCGAGCAACTCTCTCAGCTGTTGCAGGAGGCCGTGGGGCGTATAAAAGTTTCAAAAGATGAAACTCTTGCTTGTCTGAATATCGATTGGTTTGAGTTATAACCCTGTTTTACTAACAGAAAATTCTCCGAATCACCTTGGTGTGCAATCCGATTCAAAACATCAGATTGCGAGCTGAGTAAGCGAGTGCAGTGAAAAACAAAACAACAAAAAGCAGGACCACATAGCTGGCGAGAATGAGGACACCATCTTCCTCTATCTGTCCGAGAGAGTTTAAGAAAATTACAAGAGCAGGTGTAGAGTTTGTGGCTGGCACCGGAAGTGGTAGCGCCAGTAAAATCGCAGCAAAAGCTATTACCAAAAGATTAGCGGAAAAAACTGGCCCATGAGCAGACCAAATTGGCAATCGCTTGCGCATGACCTTTTGTATTCGTGGCCAATGGGTCGACGTAAGGTTGAGAATTCTTATGAGTGCTTGGCTCTTGATTTTTTTGGACTTTAAAAATGTGGGGAGGCGTGGTTCTTTTTTTAACGCAAGTAGGCCGCAAATAATTACAATGAGCAATCCAATAAAAACGGAAAGACCTGGCAATGGAATCGGCTGAAAAAAAGGCAGACATAGGAACGCAATCAATGCGAAGTGGTTGTTCTGGCCAAACTCATCATAGATCTGTTCTATCGAAATAGAATCTGTTCCGTGGGCTTTGGCGGCTAATGTTTTAACTACTTCAAGAACATGGCTTGCGTCTTTTTTGAAAGATGGATTTGGCAGCGTAAACCTCGCTTCGAGACCTCGGCACAAGATAGGTAGGACCGACAATAAATCTAGGGCTATTGGAACCCTCTAGCAACTTAAAACAAATTTCTGATTTGACAATAATAAATCGGGCACTGGCTATGAATCTGTTTGATTTAAAATACAGATCATATACCTTCGAAACACTATTCGAATTCTATGGAGCTTAGTAATGCCAAAAATGGAGAACTTGCAAAACAAGTATCTAGCAAAAGCTATTAAGTATCCATCAAAGTTGATTGTGTTTTGGCGTTCAATGGGACCTGGAATCATAGCCGGAGCTGCCGATGATGATCCCTCTGGAATCGGTACTTACACTCAGGCCGGCGCCTTGTTTGGTCTGGGGTTTCTCTGGACAGCACTTTTGACTTGGCCTTTGATGGCCTCAGTGCAAATGGCCTGCGCTCGGATTGGAATGGTTACTGGCGAGGGTTTAGCCTCTGCGCTTGAAAAAAAATTTCCAAGACCGGTTCTCATTATTTTTTGTTTTGCTCTGTTTTTGGCAAACACTCTCAATGTTGGCGCTGATTTGTCGGCTATGGCTGACAGTGCTGAGATGCTGGGCTGGGGCTCGTCGCATTTTTACGTAGTGCTATTTGCAATAGTCATTTCGTGGGCGACGATCCGTCTTCGCTATTTTCAGATTGCGGGCGTGCTCAAGTGGCTTGCCATATTTTTGTTTGCCTACATTGTTGCGGCCTTTATAGTCGGTCCGGATTGGGCCGAAGCTATTAAAGCGACTTTGATTCCATCTTGGCCCGCTGACAGCGAGCAATGGGGGATGCTGGTTGCCATTTTAGGAACAACAATCAGTCCCTATTTGTTTTTTTGGCAAGCCTCGCAAGAGGTCGAAGAGGAAAAGGCCGCTGGCCGAGATACTTTGGAGCTAAGGGTCGGAGCCAGTCACAAAGAACTTTTAGTGCGCCAATATGATGTTGGAATCGGAACATTTTTTTCGAATTTGGTAATGTATTTTATCATTCTCTCAACGGCTCTGACTCTGCATCGTTCAGGCCTCACTCACATTGAGACCTCAAGGCAGGCAGCTGAAGCTCTTGTTCCGTTGGCGGGCCGGTTTGCTTCGTTGCTTTACACAGTCGGACTTTTGGGGGTGGGGTTTTTAGCTATACCCACACTGACGGGTTCGGCAGCCTATGCCCTAGCTGAAACTTTTGGTTGGGATCAAGGCTTGGATGCGAAGCTCGGAAAAGCGAGAGCATTTTATGCAGTGATATTAGTTTCGACAGTGATTGCAGTCATATTTGACTACTCCGATATCAATCCGATCAAGGCGCTTTATTGGTCGGCTGTGGCCAACGGCTTGTTGGCGCCATTTCTATTGATCGGAATATTTATGGTTATTCGAGACTCATCGGTCATGAAGGGACAGCCCAGCTCAAAGTCGGCGCAGCTGATTGTTGCTATTACCACCTTGTTAATGATCGGTGCAGCGATTGGGCTTTTTGTTTTTTAACATTGCCGCAAACTAAAAGCAGTCTTTCCCGTGGTCATCGATATGGCAGGTAAAGATTTGTTCTCCATCTTTTTGATGGAACTCAATACTTCGTTTGCCACCATCTTCAAGGCGCACGAGCACATAGCCGAATTTCTTTTCAAGCACTTTGCCTTGAGTGTAGCCCACAGCCGAGATATTGGCCTGAAGGAGCGGTGGGTTTTCGTTCTCTAAACTGGTGCCGCCATTTCCAAGAACAACTTGCAGAGGCGAGTCTTTGGCCGTCGAAAGTTGTGAGTTGTGAACATGGCCGCTTAAGATCAGCTCGACCTTACTGGCCCAAGAGGAGCTTTCAAAATATTTTTTTAGATTGATATTGGTCGGCGCGTAGGCTTTTCCTAATTTTACTAAGCCATAAATGGGTTTGTGAGTGACCACCCAAAGATGCTTGGCTTTGATTTTTTTTAGTTTTTCTTCGACCGAATCAATCCGCTTTTTCCAAAGCTGAATAGTGTTGCTCGAGATTTCTGGAAAATCACTGATACTTGCTGAGTCCAGATTGATAATCGCTAAATCGCCCAAGTCGATGACTTGAGGTTCTTCAAAATCGAGACATTCCTCGGTCCATTCAGATGCCACTAGCAATTTTTTGTAACCAAGATAAGCGCGCTTGCAGTCCTCGTGATTTCCGCGAGCCATGATCCAAGGGGCTGTGCTCAAGGCTTTTTTTGAAGGCGCAAAAAAATCAAGCTGCCAAGGACTCCATTCATATCCTGTTGCTGGCGACATCTTTTGGCAGGGTTTTCCGGGAGAGCATTGCTCTCGGTAATGATAATCTCCGACGTGAACAATCAGGTCAGGCTTTGCTGCTGCAAGCTTTGCAATGACTTGAGGGTAGGGCCACTGTTCGGGGTCACTGCAATCTTGGTAGGTCGAAAAGACTGTGCCCTCTTTGAGGCGGCAACCGGTGTCGCCAACAATTCCAACGACCTTTGGGTTTTTAGTTCTAGACTTCGCGTCGAGAGGTTTTGGTGCTGATTTTTTAATTTCTAAAGCGCTAAATTTAATTTCGGTGCTTGGAGATTGTGTAGTGCTTTTAGCTTGAGGCTCTGAAGCTCGCGTTGCCTGTGGCAGAGGTGTTGGTGCCGCTGTTGGCACGGTGACTGTCCACTCAGTGAGCCCATCGCTATTCAGAGTTTGGTAATTGTAAATTTCAGACTCTGCTTGGGCGGATAGAGCCTGAAGTGTGACGAAAATTGGTAAAGTTAATATTAATAAAAGCTTCATGCGGTTTCCTTATGAGCTGTGGCAATAAGGAAACCATTAGACATTTTAAGCTTTAAAAAAGCTACTGGAAAAAGGTCACGTCAATTTAGCTCCAAACAGTTGTCGACTTAGTTAAAAATTCAAGCGGCTCGCCAATTCGTGTTAGATCATAGCTCGGAAATGCTGACCAAGTGGCTTGTCGGTTCAACACGTGCCCGTATCCCGACGTGATCGCTTGAGATGTGCTGTTGCCACCTCTTGCGATTTCGTATTGGCTGCGTGGTATATTGAGAGCATAAAAAATACTCGGCCAAAGTCGGTTGATGATTTCGCCAGGGTAGTGAACGTCACCAACACAGTCCATGCTGTTCGCGGCTGTGACGTTGATAAAGCGTGAGAGGTCTCTGATGTCTGCAAATTGACCTGTGCGGATACGTCCGCCAGCTCCGCCCATAAGAAA
>CANCBY010000054.1 GCA_947374445.1 Pseudobdellovibrionaceae bacterium | reverse complement strand
CCTGAAGTCGAAGTTGAGGCCCCGATTTTAAATACATTTGAAGTCGATGCTGCAGTTGATACAGCAAATTTTAAAGAAGAGATCATCAATTTCGGGAACTCGGACTTACATACAGGCCCACTCTCATACACTTTAACAATTTCTAAAATTGATAGTGGTGAGCTGCGAGGCTTTTTGCGCAAGGTCTTGAGTGACCCAAAGTTCAATTTGGATGTCGACGATTTGTTTTCTTCGATGAGGGCTGGACGTTTGGTCATTGAAAATTTGAATCCAATAAAGACAAGCTTGCTAGTTCAAAGACTAAGACCTCAACCATTTCAAATTTCTTGGAGGCAAAATGTTTTTTCGGTCTGATCTAGTTAAATCTGTAACCTTGATTTTATTCCTATCTTTAAGTTTTTCGGCTCGAGCAAACGAAGAGGCCCATGGTGGCGGAGAGCACGAGGCCCCAGCTCATGGGGAGCCTGCTGGTCACGGCGAAGCCGCGGGTCATGGCGAAGCTCCGGCTCACGGCGAAGCAAAAAAAACTGAAGAAGCTCCTGCTTGGGTAGAAGTTGAAGCACAAATCAGCGGACTTGAAGCCAAGCTGCAATCGAAGACTTCAGCTCTCAAATCGTTGATCGAGCAAAAAGATCATTTGAAGGAAAACGACTCTCAATTGAGCAAGCTTGTTAAAGAAATCGGAAAGACTGACAAAGAGCGACGTCAAATTGCTGAAGATCTCGACAAACAAAAAACCATTCTTAGATTTCGGTTTCCTGAAAGAGGAGCTGCAAAAAGCCGAAAATATCAAAAACAAGAGATCAAATCTGCCAGCGAGATCGAGGCCACTATTGGCATTGATGGACGTCTAGACAAATCGATAAAAAAAATGCGTGGGCAGTACGGTGCTGAAGAAAAACCATCAGGTAAGGGTCATGGATCTGAAAAAAATAACGAGCCATCTGAAAAATCAGGCGCGATTATTTTGCAAAAATAGATATTTAGTTTTATTGAACGGGTTTGAACTCAGGAACATAGCGGATTTCAGTGCTGTTAGTGCTAGCCCCTTCATGATATTGAGCTGAGTTTTTTCTATTGTCTGCTTTTTCTGCGGCCATCGCAGCAGCTAAAGCCTGATTAGATTCTTCGTTGATTCGGTCTTGTTCTTCTGCAGAGACTGCTGGCTTGACGACGTCACCCACATAAAGTGATTTTCCACCTGAGAATTGCACTTCTTTTTCAAAGCGAGAATCCTCGTGATAAAAAACATAAGTCCAACGATCTCGGCCGTGCCAGCGTTCTGAGTGTTGGGGAGATCCCATGATATCGATAACATCACCTTTATCCATGCCCGGCTGCACTTTAGAAAAGGCTTTGATTTCATTGGTCTGACATCCCAAAGAAAGCCCCGAAAGAGCCAGTACTAAAATAAGAGGCTTCAATAGCTTGATTTGCATTCCAGCTCTTATTTTGTCTGAATTTACAGTGAAACAAAAGAAAATCTAAAAAAACAAATAATCGTGTCCCAATTTGAGACAAGCTAACGTCTATCTGCGTGCACAGATAGAAACATGTACCCCTTTTATCAAGGGATTACGATCTTGATTTCTACGGAGAGTGGCTAGATTCATTTTATGCCAGAGATATTCAAGAGGTCAACACTAGAGATGCAGGTCCACTTTTAGAGAATCTTACGCTCGAGACTCTTCAAGCACATGGTGTTGGGCGAGATATCAGATACTGGAGAACAAAAACCAAAAAAGAAATCGATTTTATCTTGGTGAATAGTAAAGAAAACTACACGACGATTGAATGTCAGTGGCAGGAAAAGAGCTTTTCTGACGATGCTATTAGACTATTTAGATCCAAGTATCCAACTGGAAAAAACTGGGTCATAACTTCTGATTCGATAACCCGGATAGATGGCAATATTAAGTTCATCAACATAAGAGACCTTAGCAAAGAGCTGGTTTCTCGGCCCAATTAAAAATAAATTGCTTGAGACATAAAAAAACCCACCTTCATCAGGTGGGTTTTTTAACTCAAAGCTTAGATCTTAAAAACTATTTCAAGAAATCGCCGTTGAATCTCATACCGACAAGGATCTCAGTTTGAGATGGAGTTGCAGAAACTGAATCAGTTTTATCAGACAACTGAGAGTAAGCAACATGGTAACGAACCATTTGGTCTTTCTTAGGCTGATACTCAGCAACTGCTGACATTCCAGTAGTTGTAGTTTTGTTAGCTGAAGTTGCAGAGTCTGGAGACTCAACAGTTTGTGAATACTTCAACATTGGAGTGATTGTCTCAAGTCCTTTGTAAGCGTAAGTCACGTTGTTTGTTGTAGACTTCTCAGTTGCAGAAGTAGTCGCAGTTGGATTGCGTTTGTACTGATTCATCAACATATCTGTGCCAATCAAGTTGTTAGCAAAAAGATAAGTTACGCCAGCGCCGATCAAGTTTACGTTCTCGTCTTTTCCAGGAGCTGCAGTCGCCGCACCAGCAGAAAGGTAGTTCACAACGTAATTAAGTGATTTATCCATGCAAGAACCTTTAACAACCAAACCAGTAGTCAAACGTGTTGTTGCAGAAGTCACGATTGGATTTGCAATTTGCAAAGCAACTTCGTGTGTGTCCATGAATTTGTAAGCCAAGCGAGCACCAGTGATGTAAAGATATTTGCTTGAAGAAGCGATGTTAGTTGCTGAAGTCGTAGAGCTGTAAGCAACTGTAGCTAGATTAGAAGATGCAAGGCCTAAATAGCCAGCAGAAGTCATATACAAGTCGGCACCTGACGTCATACCTTCAAAGCCACCAACGTCTGAATTATAACGACCAACAGTCAATGCCAAAGCATCAGTCATTTTGTTAGTTACATAAGCATACTCGACAGCTGTTTGAACGTTCTCATTGTTCGTTGCAGTCGCGTTTTTATTGAAAGCAGCGCGAACACGAAAGTTCATGTCTTCTGACATTTTACCTTGGTAATCAAGGCGGCCAGTTTTCACGTTGAAGTAGTTCGTGTTATCAGTTGCGGCATCAGTGTTGTATGTTTGCGAACGCAAATCAGTTCTGAAGTCCAAGTTTAAAGAAGCAAATGCTGAAGGTCCTGCAAGCATTGCAGTAAGCATTAGTGACGTATAACGTTTCATGTGATGTATCTCCATCTGGTTGGTTTACTGAAGCCTGATTCTTACCGAAGGTTTAGCGTTAGACAAATTATTTTTATGTAGTGCCGTGGCGTATGGCTGTGTCGAGTCATAAAAATTCAAAATTTTGACTCGAAGAGTCTGGACTGTGTCAAGGTCTAGGCAAACTTGTGATACTTTTTTGCGATGAAATATTTTGATCTTCGCGTGATTTTTAAAATTATTGGATGTTTGTGTATTCTAGCATTTATTTTAACTTTTGGAATTGGCTCTCATATTTCGGCCTCGGAGTTTTGGCCGATATCGTTATCGAAAGAGGTGTTCTTTCATGGCAAAACAATTGATTCAGGCCTCTTTTTAAAGCCTACCTTTCATCTTATATTAGGATTAATTTACTTTTTGCCTTTGGATAACTGGCAGCACGTGCTGGTGGCGCGCATATTATTTGCGCTTATTGGGGCTTCTTCATTATCTATTTTTATCTATTGGTTAAAAAATCTATTATTCAAATCATCCGAGAGCTTTGGTAATTTAGGCTGGGCCATTGCCTTTTTGCTGTCGCCTATTTTTGTTGAGCAGTTAGTCAAAATCAGATCAGATATGCTGAGTCTTTTTTTTAGCTTGTTGGTTCTTGTTTTGGCCTGTAGTTCCCCACCTCCACATAGCAGGTCTAAGTTTCTGTCGCTCATTTTGCTGAACCTGGCGCTTTTTGGATGCACTCCTCGTGCGATCTTTCACGAAATGGTTGTGCTTTCATTTTTGATACCATTCTATGGTTCAATTTTTAGGCTTCATCGCGAGGCTTTAAACCAATATCTTATAATATTTGGCATGCCTTTGATTTTTTCTCTGGTTATTTTTTTAAAGGTAGGACTTGGCTCTCCTTTGTATAATATTTATTTGTCTCAAAGTTTTGCCTCAGGATTTTGGGAATTTGGCTTTGTCAAATCATGGCTTTATCGAGAACCAGCAGGCTCAAGCTGTATTTTGATAGGACTTATTTTTTTAATTTATAAAATGATATTAAAAAAAAGCAGCAGAATTGAAGTCTCACTTTTTTTAGCAGCTCTGACGGCCGGTCTTTCAATTGCTTTTGCAGACCTTAAGACGCCATTTCTTATTGGCTCGTTTTATCTATTTTTGATGGCTCCATTTATTGTGATTTTTTTTGATTTTAAATTTTATTCTGCAAAAACTTCTATTGCTTTACCTCTTCTATTTTTTGTTTGGGTGGTGATTATGCAACCAATACAAAGAAGCTTTTTGTTTGAAACCAATACCTACCAAAAAGACATCATTCAAAAACTGACATCATTTATGGAGAATCATCCAGATTATAGGTATTTCGATGGGCTTGGCTTGTTGCCGAGATCTCGTCAGATTTTATCATACCTCGGGCCTAGCGATGCCTTGAGCCTTGAGAGTGCAATGCAAAAACTTCAGACCGAAAAGCCTGAGGTGATTCTCTATACATCAAGAAGTATGTTACTGAAGCCCGAATTTGATCAGCTTTTAGATTCGCAATATGAAATGAGAGATAGGAATCTATACCTTAAAAAATCTCTGCCAGAACAAGAGGGCAAGATCGACTTTATCTCTGCCCCGATTTTGCATTTTAATTTATGACCGACGCGCAATTGACGGACGCGTAAGCCTGAGTTGCCAAGTAGGGACCCCCCGCCGGAACTGGCATTCCTAAAGTGAAATTATTGTCGGTGCCACCAGGTAAAGATTGACATATTTGGGCTAGTTGAAAAGTAAATGGCGCCGTTGAAACCGTAAACGTTACTGAACCATTTGCTCCAGCAGCGAGCCATGGTACAGCTGTGGCTGAGGCGGAGTTTTGAACCACGCCATTAACTAAAAAAGATACAGTAAAATTTCCGGTGGCAAAACTTTGAGCTGAATAGGTGCAGTTAAATGTACCTTTCGCGTTAACAGTAATCGTTTGTGTTCCTGATCCCGACAAAAGTGAAGCAGGGTCCGCCACTGTGGTTAATGTGCGTGCAGTAGGTGTCGCCGTGTTACAAGTTCCTCCGCCCGTTCCGGGAACAGTGGTGCTCGAAGTTATCTGATCTTGTACTTGCCAAGTTAACATTGTTGCCTTGCTTGAGTGTATGAAAGCGCCGCTTCCAGCGTAACTGTATTTGTCTGTATTTAGAGCGATGATTCCAGGAAGTGGTCTGTGTGCAAGTTTGGCGGTGATTCTAACTGGGGGATTTATGCAAGTTCCCGAGCAGGGAGCGTCTACCTCCCAAGTGATCGAGTATCCAAAAACGCATGTTGCATCGCCAGATGAGTTATCGTTAAACGTATTGCAAGGAGCTCCTGAAGTTGTAAATCCAGGCTGGTTTGTTCCGCTAGTGACATAGCCAGAGAACGAGGGAGTTGATCCTGATTGAGGGTACAATTTAAATGCCAGGGGGCTACTGATTCGGGCCGAGCAAGAGGTGTTATTGCCCAAGCAATCCATCCCACCAGCTGGATAGTTACCACCAGTGCTATTTTGCGCGATGATATTTGCCCAAACGAGATCATCTCTCAAAAGCATTCCAAGCCGGTTCTTAAGATCCATAGCCGTCATGACCGCTTGGTTATAAGCATTGTTTTTAAGTTGAATTGCCTGCTGATCGGCTAAAACCCAGCCCAGCATTGCGGCTAAGCCTAAAGCAATTAGAACTTCAACTATTGATACTCCCAATTGATTGCCAATTGTTCGTAACACGATTGAGTTCAATTGAGAAATTCCCCATTTTTTGTACATATTTTTCATCGTAGTTTAAGTGTAGGGTTGAGACATTAATAATTCCAGAGATTTTTTTGTATTGATGATCTAGTGTTCTACTTTGAGACAGGGGCAACACAGAAGTGAAAAGCATTGAGAAATATGTCTGGTAGTAAGTCTAGTTACACCTCTAGCAAAGAATTGAATGTTTCTATCGGTTTGGTTTTTTACAACGAGGTCCAGCGAATCCCCCAATTTATGAGAAATCTGCATCAGGCGCTTGCTGATGTAAGCAATTTAGATTTTGAACTTATTTGTATTGATAATAATTCTTCTGATGCCGGCGCTAGCGAATTGAAGAAAGAGGCCTCAAGCAGAAATTGGCCCTTGCAAATAGAATACTCTGCTGAAAACAACATGGGGCGAGCTCGAGATCGAGTTTTGCGATTGGCGCGGAATGAAATTGTCTATTTTATTGATTTTGATATTGAGTTGAATCGCTTGAGTTTTGTAAATCTATTGAACCAAGCCCAAAGAGAACTAAAAAGCTCACGAGTTTGTGCCTGGGCTGGGCCGATCGAAATTTTAGATTCGAATGCATTTCAAAAAAATCTTCGATATTTGCAGAAAACTTGGTGGGGCCACATGGGTTCGCTACAGATGAAGAGCTCTTTTGACGGAAAATTTGTGAATCATTCACCTACGGGCCATTTGATGGTCAAAAAAAATGTTTATTTAAGCGCTGGGTCTTTCAACTGTCGGTTGGATAAAACGGGCGAGGATCTTGAGATTCATCAAAGGCTAGTGGACGCCGGCTATCGTATTTCGTGGGTGCCTGGTGCCAAAGTTCATCATGACATCGCGAGAAATCATCAAGAATGGTTTGCGAAATGCTACAAGTATGGCTTGGCGCAGACTCAAATCGCAAAAATAAAATTTGGAAATTGGCTTCGTTTTCGGTGTTTTCCAATTTTTTTAGGCGGATTCTTTTTGGTGCTTTTTTGTGTCTATCCGTTTTGGGCCGTGTCGGCGGTGACTTTATACGCGGCTCTTGTTTTTGTTTCTGCCATTTCGTTGGATAGGCAGCGATGGGCGCAAATTTTGGTTTTATTAGTTGGCACTCATTTTTTTTATTTTTTAGGAGAACTGGCGGGAGTTTTTAGGCCGCTGGCAAAAGAAGAAATTTCAACAAGCAAAAGATGAGTCGTAAATAAAATGGCCTCACTCCAAGTTAACGCCCTGAAAGTGGTATTTCTAATTTGAAATCTTTTATGGTTTTTAAGTCCAAATGTCTTTCGAGCTTTGCCATGAGTCCACGCACGAGAAAAAAATTTTTTGAGGCTGCCACGATCATGATGAAGGACCCAAAACCAAGGCGCCGAACACATTTTGTAATTTAGAGCCCGGAGCTTTTTTCCTAAAACCGCATCTTCTCCGCCCCAAGCAGATGCTTCCCAAAGATAAGAGGGCATGAGTCTTGGGTTTCGTAAAACAAAACATCCTCCCAGCAAATTTTGTTGAGGCTCAGCCAAATGCCACAATTTGCAAATTTTATTGTAGGTTCTTGCCACTAAGTTGAGTGAAGGTGGACTTTCATAGTGTCCAAGCAGGGCCTCAGTGTCCGGATGGTCTTTAAAAAAATCAAAAATCTTTTGCAAAAAATCGGTCGAAGGGACTTCACAATCTTGGTCCAAAAAAAATACTAGCTCGTACTGCGATTTGAGCATTCCTTGAGCTCTTTCGGGGCGTTCGGGGTTTAGACTAAAAATAACTTCGTGAGCGAGCGACTGTTTTTGCAGGGAGCGGGTGAGCTCTGGTTTGATATGATTTGTACTTTCGGCGCAAATCACGACTGAAATCAAGGCCTAGGCTCGACTCTTTTTTAAGATGACAGAGGCAAATGCGATTCCATCTTTAATTACATTCAATTTGGATCTTCCTTCGCGCTCGAGGTAAGGAATATTTATTTGGCCGATACGCCAACGCTCTTGCATAGCGAGAAGGGTTAAAGCGATTGAAAAATTGAGTCCTTTTTCTTCAAGTCCCAAAACTTGAGAAGTGCGAGATTTTTTAAAAATTCTAAACCCAGTGCAAACGTCAGTGATTGGTGTGGTAAAGAGTTGGCTGAGAGTCCAAGTGAAAATGTGATTTCCAACCTTACGAATAATTGGCATTTGGCTTGAGGGCTGAAATCGGCAGCCAAAGGCCATGTCTAAATCTTCATTTTTCAATAGTGAGTAAAGCGCAACGATTGAATCTGGATCATAAGAGGCATCCATATCTAAAAAAGTGATTAGGTCTCCGGTTGAAGCTTTAAAGCCAGTTTTAAGAGCTGCACCATACCCTTGATTAGTTTGGTGACAAATCAGTTTAATATTTGAAAATTCAGCAATTCTTTCAATACTGCCGTCTGTGGACCCATCATCCACAACAATGATTTCGTGCTCAGAAAAGCTGTCTTTAAAAGAAGCTCTTTGAGTAACGCCCAATATTTTCTGAAGAACTGGTAGGACGGCATCCACCTCATTGAGGCATGGAACGACAAAAGAAATGGAAGGTTTTTGATTGTCTGACATCAGATCGCCAATTTACTTTGGAGATCTACGTCGAAACAAGACATATTTTGGGGTTCGGTCCCAGATTTGATCGCTTTATTGAATTAATTTGAGAGCTGAGGCCTCTAAGAGTCAGAGTTCTTTTTTTTGTTTTCGGTTAGGCTCGAATCCAGAGCTACTTTTTCATCGGCGTCATTAAGGCCACTTTTAAAGCCCTTAATGGCTTTTCCCATAGATTTTCCGAGCTCTGGCAAGCGTTGAGGCCCCATCAAGACAGCGGCTAAAATTACGATTATTAGAATATGTGTTAGACTTAAAGAACCCAAGTGCACACCTCCGAGATATAAATAATGCTAAATACTTGACCTATAGTATAGCGAACAAAAGGACTTACGCAGCTTTTTCTTTTCCGTAGACAACTTCTGATAGCTTGCCAATTTCGGCCTGTAGTACCAATGATTGCTCACTGACTGCGACAGCCGACTCATGAATATGGCTTGAGGCCTGGGCTGTCTGCTGTTTGGCTTTATCAATTTCATTCATGGCTTTGGCAATCTGTGTGATTCCTTCAGCTTGTTGCCCGGCCGAGGCCGTGATGTCGCCGTTCAGTTCTGTTAGTTTCTGTGAGTGAGCGACCATTTTTTTGAAAATCAAAGTCGATTGCTGAACCGAGATCAAGCCCCCGGCAACCTTTTCATTGCTGTCTTTGACAACTTTTGAAATCTCTTTTGCAGCGGTAGCGCTTCGCAGAGCAAGCTCTCGTACGGCATCGGCAACAACAGCGAAGCCCCGTCCCTGTTCGCCAGCTCTCGCGGCTTCGACTGCGGCATTCAACGACAGTAAATTAGTCTGCGAAGCAATATCTTCGATCACCGTTAAAAATTCGAAAACTTTTTGCGATGAAATAGAAATGTCTTTCATCGAGCCTTCAAGGGTGCTCATCTTTCGTTCGCCTTCAACGACTTCATTTAAAGCTGCGACCGAAATCCTTGATACTTCAGCAGCGTTTTTGGCACTGATTTGCGACATCGATGAAATTTCTTCGAGCGAGGCTGTTGTCTCCTCGATTTGCGAGGATTGCTCAATAGCCATACTTGACATATCCTCAGCAACTTCAACCAGAGAACGGCCTGCTGTAGCAGTTGTTTGTGATGAAGAATCCATTTTAGTCGTTAGTTCTTTAAGCATGTTTGTGAGCCAATGAGTAGTAAGCCCCATCACTAACAGAGACAGCAGAAAGATAAAACCACCCGAAGAGTAAATGGCCCACTTACTTGTCTTTGCTGCGCTATCGGAGTTGTTTTTTGCCGCCAGAGATTGCTCAAAATTGATGTCGTTGAGCTTTTTAGCCATTGTTCCAAACTCTGTATTCATCGACATGAGTGGTCCCGAAAAAACGGCTTTGGCTTCTTTGATTTTATTTTCTTCGAGGAGCTTAACAAAGTTCTCCTGAGTCTCGACATATTTATCCCACTTGAGCGTGAGGTCTTCGAGAATTTTTGTTTCTTCTGGGCTCAGTTCACCTGAGTTCATAGACTTCAAATAGATGGTGAGGTTCTGAATGGCTTCTGTGGATTGTTCTTTGAGTGCTTTGAGTTCTTCGGGTGTTGAGTCAACCATGTCTAAGGCCTGAGTTTTTAGTTCGGCGAGACTCATTCTGAGTTCGCCTGATTTAACTATGGCAGGAATTATATTTTCTGTGAGTTTTATCGTATTGGTGTGCATTGTTTTTTGCGTGGAGAGGGCCATCCAGCAAAGCCCAACTAGGGCCGACAGAATTAACCCAAAGCCAATCATCAGTCGTTGAGTGATCAGCGAGTGAGGCGTCAATCGAGACAACAAATTCTTTTTGTGAGGTTGGACTGAATTCATCTAAGACTCCAATGAGGTTGTATGCCATCTCATCGGAACTTTTGTGCTTTTCATCAACTTTTTGTCATAAATTAAACGCATACACCGACCTAAATCGGGGCTCAAATTTGAGCAGTGCAGTTTGAACTAGCTAAAGGTCGCGCAGCTGCCGCTTCAAAATTTTGCCGGAATCGCCCTTTGGAAGGTCTGGCAAAAATTTAAAATATTTTGGAATTTTAAATTTTGCCAAATTTTGCGAGCAGTAAGCCTGAATTTCGGATTCACCGATCGGCTTTGCAAGTTTCGGATCCAAAACAATAAATGCTTTGCCTACTTCGCCCCATTTAGGATCTGGAACACCAATGACTGCCACATCGCGGATGCCTGACATTTTTCGCAAGACTTGCTCAAGTTCAGGGGGGTAAACATTTTCTCCGCCTGATTTGTACATATCTTTTTTTCGGCCCACGACATAGAAAAAGCCTTCGCTGTCTTTTTTGACTAAGTCTCCCGTGTGCAGCCATCCATTATTGATGGTTTCTGCCGTGGCTTTTTCGTTTTTCCAATAGCGCGCCATGCACATTGGACCCTTAAGTACCAGCTCGCCCACTTGATCAGGGCCGAGCTCTTTGCCCTCGTCATCACGAACTTGGGCTTCGATATAAAAATTAGGAAAGCCAATAGAGCCAATTTTTCGGATAGCATCATTTTGATGGAGCGAAAACACATTCGGACCAAACTCGGTCAGTCCATAGCCTTGGCGGATAGGAATACCTTTTTTGTCCCATGTTTTGATCAACTCAATAGGCATGGGTTCTCCGCCAACGATAGCGTAGCGGATAGAGCGCAGGTCAACGGCGCTGAAAGTGCTCGAATGCGCCATCATATCCATTGTGGTCGGCACACCAAATAAGATGGTCGCTTTTTCTTTTGCGCTGAGATTGAGAATCTGCTCGGCATCAAATTTTTTAAGAAAAACGACCTTAGCTCCACGATGTAAAAAGGGCGTCGTGAGAACATGCCATCCACCGGTATGAAAAAACGGCAAAAATATCACAGTGCAATCACTTTGAGTAATATTCAGGCTGAGCGTGGTATTAATAGAGTTCCAAAAAATCATCCGATGTGTGATCACAGCCCCTTTGGGCGCGCCCGTGGTGCCCGAAGTGTAAATGATCATCGCAGGATCAGTTTCAACCGCAATGTAATCAACGATTTGGTTTTTATTTTGCTGAATGAGGCTTGCAAAGCTCTCTTTGTCTGCAGATTGCAGAAGCAATTTGGCAGCGGTCCCGGGAATTTGATCAATCAAACCCTGAAATTCTTTTTGATAGATCACAAGCTTAGGATCACAGTCTGAAACTATATGATCCACTTCTCGTTGGGTGAGTCTGAAATTGATAGGGACTAAAATTGCTCCCAAGCGCTGAAGTGCAAAAAACAAAAATACATACTCAAGCTCATTCGTTGCCAAAATGGCAACACGATCACCTTTTGAGATAGAATACTTCTGACTCAAAACAAACGAACCTGCGTTGGCAAAGGCGTAAAAATCAGAATAGGTGTACTCAACCCCGGTTTCGCCATCTTTAATTGCGACAGCATCAGGAGAGTAAAGCTTCCAACGTTTCAACCAATCAAGTTCAATTTGAAGTTCAGAATTTGTGTGCATTAAGTGTCATATCCCCATTCCATAGCAAGGGCTGCCATCGACAAGCCTCCGCCAGATCCTAACATAAAAACAAGATCGCCTTTTTTAAGTTTGTGTGAACGCGCGGCATCCGCCACAGCCATACCAATAGCGGCAGAGCCAGTGTAGCCAAATCGATCCATAATATTGTGAGATTTAGTGTGAGGAAGATCGAGCTTATCAAGTGTCTCGTTGATACTATTGATGTTGATCTGGGTCATAAAAAATGTGCTGATATCTTTAGGGGTTTTGTGAATGCGATCCAAAAGAATATGGGTCAGGCGAGGCCAGTGAGTTCCATTGGTTTCAATCGGGATTTTTTTAGCAAAATCCAAAAGCTGGCCTTTACTCTCGAGAACTTCGTGAGTGATTGGACGAAATGCTCCGCCGCCATACACTCCCATGTAGTCATGATACTGGCCATCGGTGTAGAGTTCAGAGGTGAGCACTCCAGTGCCATCTTTTGAAGGTTGCAAGATGGCCGCACCAGCGCCATCAGCAAAAAGAGTGGCAATTCTAAAGTCATCGAAGTT
>CANCBY010000053.1 GCA_947374445.1 Pseudobdellovibrionaceae bacterium | reverse complement strand
CTGATTTAAATTTTCGATTAAAATCTTCGGGCACGCCCCCAGCATTGTCGTGGACAGTAATAGTTGTGCTCGTAGTTTGAAAACTAATTTTTGGTTTTGGTATTTGATTTCGAGCAAAGGCAGTGAGGCTATTATAGAATAGGTTTAAAAAAATTAGCTCGATTGCAATCGGATCAATTTGGCTAGACTCATCACCATGTCTAATTACTTCAACTTTTTTTAATCGCAATGACAAAAAAGACAAAGAACGATTGAGGCAGGAGCTTATCGACTCAAGATTAGAACTTTCGCCACGCAATTGAACCATTTTGTAAAGGTCTTTGGTTTTTTGAACCATGTTCGTGAGATCGTCTTTGAGATGCTGTAAAACATTTTCAAGTTCCGGCTCGAGTTTCCGATTTTGTTCCAAAAGATGATCGAGATAAATTTGTGGAGCAGATGCCAAAGACTTTAGGTCGTGAATTATATTAACAGACTGTTTGCCAACCAAAAGAAACTGGCTTTGCGTGCGATCTTTTTCAAGTCGTGCTTGATTGATTTTAGTGAAAAGGACGTAAGCAACAATCAGACAGACGGCAATATTAGTTTGATAGTCTGCCAATAGGTCGGTTGTCTGGAGTCGAATTCTATTTTTTTCTAAATTTTCGCCAATCCACCAAGCGAAGGCTGCAGATCCAATAATATGAAAGGTGAAAAAATGTTTGCGTGATTGCTGCACAAAAAGAGCTTGCAAGACGATGTAGATAATATAAGCAAAAATATAATTGGGACGAAAGTACTCACCATGAAAGCAGTAAATATATGAGCTAAGACCAAACATGTATTGCCACGGTAAGTTCGTGGGTTTCATTGCTAAGCCTAAGTTTGCAATATACATAAAGAGTACTACAGCATTCCGCGTCCATAGATAAAAAGACTGATCCACAGGCGGGATCAGGGGATACTCTTCAAAGACGACGAGGGTGTTAACGATGCATATCCAAAAGGCTAGCCAGAATATTGTTTTGTTTGGGAATATTTTGGGAACTTCGAAGCGAATCATTCAATAGCAACTTTTAGAATATACTCGCCACCATAGACCGAAGTGAGGTGCTTTTTGAAAGGAGGGACTTTTTTTCTAAGATTGCTCATATGAGTGTCCAGAGTATTTTGAGCGACGGTAACTTCCGGCCACAAATGGTTTTGTATTTCAGTTTTTTGGATTGGCTTTTCAATATTATTTAAAAAATAAATTAAAATTTTGTACTCGATCGGGGTCAGATCTTGAGTTACGCCCTCAAACTCGACTTTTCGGTAATGAGGGTCAAAAGATAGGTCTATTCTTTTTGCAGCGGCCGAAAGAGGAGAGATCTGTAGGCTTGTAATCTTTTGAATGTGTTTTCTGAGTTCTGCAAGCTCAACAGGCTTTTCGAGAAATCCCTCTGCCCCATGATTGAGGAGGCTAATAATGTTTTCGCGAGTAGCTTTTCCTGTCAGCACAAGTATTGGAAGTTCAGGTGGTTTTTCTTTTAAGTACTGTTCTATGCACTCATGGCCGAGATCATAGTCGCAAACCAATAGATGAGCTCTAACGGTGTTTACTTTACTTCTTAGTTCTGCGAGAGAGGTGCACGTATGGATCTCGTATTCGCTCTCAAGTGCTAACCTAAGTGAGTGTAAAAAACGATGATCATCGTCGATAAGTATTAATACCATGTTTGAATGTTAATAAAATAACGATGCCATGGTCTACATTTAAATTTTGATCAAACTGATTTTAAGGAAAGTTTTTAGTAGTTTAATTGTTTACCTTGAATATTTCTTGAGTTTTTGAAGTCGAAGTAAAGATTGATTGTCTGGCTAAAAGCGAATCTCCGCACGCAATCCTTTTTGTCCTTGGTGGACCGTATTTTTTAGTTCAATTTCGAGACCTGCCGATTTTGCAGAGTCTTGAATGAGATATAAGCCCAGGCCTTTTTGGTTAAGATTTCCACCTGAGTTGAAAATTTTTAAGAGTTCTTCTGGTGCGCCACCAGCGTTGTCTTCCAGTACCAGGTGTTTGTGAGAGTAAGTTATATTAAGTCTTGCTTCTGGAGTTAAGTTTTGAGCCCATGAGTCTAAACTATTGTAGATTAAATTTAATACAATCAGCTCGATGGGGGCGCTAGGCAAAACCCGCGAGCCGTCTCCCTCACGAAGCACTGTCACGTTCTTTAAGCGAGTGCTTAGGAAGCTCACGGCCCGGTCCATCATCACGTCAAGAGCCTCAGTCCGATAGCTGAGATCTTGGTTTTGAACCATTTTGTACAATTCTTTTGTTTTTTCTGTCATGTTTTTAAGGTCTGATTCGAGCGATTTTAAGATCTTTTCCGTTTCGGGGTTAAGCGAAGTCGCCTGTTCCGCAAGCATGCTTAGATAAATCTGTGGAGCTGATGAAAGTGACTTCAAGTCATGAATAATGTTTACAGCTTGTTTACCCACTAAAATAAATTTGCTTTGCGCTTTGTCTTTTTCAACACGCGCTTTATTGATTTGCGACATGACTACATAGGAAACGAGGTAGCTACTTAAAATCATCATGGTGTAGTCCGCGGCCAAATTTGCGTCTTGAAGTCGGAGTTGATTCTTTGGCAGCTGAATGATGATCCAAGCGGCAAGAGCGCTTGAGCCAATTCCGTTGAAAATCAGAAAGAATTTTCGTGAATAATGAAAGAACTGAGCTTCAGCCATAATGAAAAGTGCCCAAGCAAAGAAATAATTGGGGCGAAAATATTCTCCCTGTATACAGTAGATCAGAGCGGCGAAATTATAGGCATATTGCCAACGAAGTTTTCGGGGTTGAAGCATCAACCCAAAGCAAGTTATCATGATAAACGCCACCGAAGCCGTTCGAGTGGTTAAATAGAGCAATTTTTCAAAAGGGCTCGCTTCAAAAAAGTATTCTTGAATTGATGGTGGAATTATTGCCAGGATCGTTGTCATCCCCATCCAAAAGAGGGGCTTGTCTTTAATCTTGAGTCGAGATTTCATCGAAATTAATTGCTGCATAAGTTTTCATTATTCGCATGTGTTTGGCGCTAGAGTCTAGGATAAAGTTATCGAAAGTTCTGCCGAAGAAATTTAGGGATAACAGATCTCCTGCAATTTCTGACTTGTCTGTTGAAATTGAAATTGAAAATTAAATCGGCAATGACCTGCCGATTTTGAGATTAGGGCGTAAGTCCCACGGTCGCATAGATCTCAGTCCACATCAGGCTGAGGGCACGCCAGCCAATGAGATCCTGGTACCTCTGACTGGTCATCCAGTGGCCAGAATTGTTAATCGAAATAAGTGAGATCTGCTCTGGCGGCACAGCGTGCTCGAGCAGCACCTGAGTAAGCTTATAGCTGTGTGCCGGATTTACACGGCTGTCTAAGCGCCCGTTCATAATTAAAAAACGTGGTTGAGCGAGGTTCTTTTTTGCCAGTTCCAGGGGCGAGATCAACTTCATATATTCCAAGTCCTGAGTGCTCGCATCGCCATACTCAGACTTCCAGCCATTAAAGCGCGCATCCAGTTGCTGCGTGTTTAAGTAATCATGCACTCCGTTGCCAGGTATAACCAAGCCGTAAAGGTCAGGTCGTTGGAGCGCTGCTGCTGCACTCATGAGGCCACCATTGGACCAGCCGGTGAGCACTGTTTTTTTTGGGTCGACATAGTTTTTGTTTTTTAAAAATTCGGCTGTGGCGTTAATATCATTAAGACCATTTTGTTTTTTGCCCTTCATGCCGTCTAAGTGCCAGGGCTCACCCAGCTCTTTTCCGCCACGAATGCCCGGAAACACTAAAATACCGCCGCGCTTAAGGAACTCAAAGTTAAGATAATCATACCTTGGATGTAAGCCGTTGACCTGACCAAAGCCTCCGTAGACCGAAATCAAAGCGCCCGCCGTTGAATTCATTGCCATGTCTTTGCGGCGGACAATCCTCACCGGCACCAGTTTTTGGTCAGCGCTCGGCACTTGAAAATATTCAGTCACATAGGATATGCCATCTTTCATCATCATCTCAGAATTTGGATCGCCTTCCAGGTAATGGCCAAGCTTAAGATCGTAGGTGTAGGTCTTGAAGCCAATGACTGGGCTTGAAAAACTAATTCGTAATTTCTCACCCACTTCGGCCCACAACACAGAGTTGACGCCAAGATTACCGGGCAAGTCGACATGATAAGAGAGGTTTTTTTCAAGATCAAAAACCTCTAGCTTTCTGGCCGCGCCCAAATACTTTTGCATTAGTAAAAAACGACCTGCAAGCTGTTTCGAGCTGAGGACCCAGTTGGTTTCGGGGATAATGGTGGTCAAGATGGGTTGAGTTGCACCTTCCGCAGCCTCGCCAGTAGTGGCTCGAGTAATTTTATAAACTGACCCCCAGCCATTGCTATCCATCGCCGACAAATAAATATCTGCGCCATCAACACCTACGACAGATTCAAAATTGGTTTGTGCAATGAGCAAGTCCGACTGACCTTTTTGGCGAAGAGTTGTCACTTTAGCTTGATAATCAACAAATAAATGCACTCCGTCTTTGTCACCCAAATAGCGCTCGGTAGTTGCGGTGCCAATGGAGAGCTTGCCGTCCATGAGCTTAAATGAATAAGTTTGGTATTTTTGTGTCTTAAGTAAAAAAGTATTATCATCGGGCCAACTGATTTTACTTGTTGATATGGTCGTCAGATCATCCCGAATGATTTGGCGAGTTTGTAAGTCATATAGAATCACCTGAAAGTCATCGATGGTGCCATTTTCAGTGACCGTGACTGTTACGTAACGTTGGCTGGGCGAGAGGGAGAGATCAACAAAATTAAAGGTGCTGTTTTTTTTCCATTGAAATGAATGAAGCAAAACTTCTCGCTCGCCCGAAGGCTTGACAATGACGAGTTCTTTGTCTTTTCCTAGTCCCGGGTCTGAGATAAAAATTTTGGATTTATCTTGCAGAACTTTCTGGTTGTACACCCCTGGCAAATCAATCGCTTTTTTTATCATGGCTTGCATAGCTGGCAATAAGTTTTGGGATTTGAACTTTAGCAGCGTGCTGCGGTTTTGGCTCAAAATCCAAGCTGTGCGTTCAGGCGTATTTTGCTCTAACCATGAGTAGGCGGGAGGTTGTAACACTTCAGCGCAATGAGGTTGAGCGGTGGCGCAGCGACTCAGCAGGCTCGCTGCGAACGCTAGAAGTGCAAGTGCGGTTTGTTGATGTTTAGACATATTTCAAAACCTCACAGTGTGTTCACACTAGGTACGGGGAGACGAAGCATCTATGTAATACCAGTGCAAGGCATGCCAGTGTCTCAGAATGAGATGCTATTTCAAACCTTGACTGATCACGGGTGTGAAGTTGGTAATTAAAAGGTGGTTTTTAGCGTTGGTTTGGAATGTTTTGCTATTGTGACCGACATTGAACGCTCCATGAGTTGGCTAACTTTTTGGCACTAGGTTCGGTAAATAGTCTCCGAGTTTTTTAAACGCCTGCTTTAAGCAGAGATCCAGAGATAAGGCGACTGTCAGATCAAATCCTAACTTCTACACTTGAGAACTTTGTCAGGAAGAATGCAAATTTTGTCTTCGCGCATGAGGTGTAGCCTTTGCATTTATTGGGTGTTTACAGTTTTAAGATTTTCTTTAAAGCTTGTAATTCATTATCGCGTTTTTCTGAATTCATTTTTTGGATATTTTCTAACTTCCATTTCACCGCTGGCAAATTGTCTACGCCATCCAATTTTAATAGACTCCAGTTGGGCTCTCCTAGCTGAAGGGATAAAAGGTATTTTCTTTGATCGTTATTTAGCTTTCTTTGAATATCGGCGATTAGCTCCGCTCTAACATTTTCAAAATTTGCATATGAAAAATCAATTTTTGTCATACCCTCGAATTCACCTTTGAAAGCATCAGTCATGTTTTTCTGAGTTGGGCTGATTACTTCGTGCAACGGGCGGTTATGGCTTGAAAGGTAAACCAAAAATCCTTTTAGAATATCTGAGGTGAGGCCTTCATTTTCCATAAGTAATTTGACGTCAAAAATATCTCTTGGGTGCTGCCGGTCAAGGGCAGCAACAATCTTGCCGCCATAAAGGTCGGGAATTGATACAACTGGCACATCGAAAGCTACTTTAAATTGCTTCTCTGCATTTTCAACTAATTCTCGATTCTCACTTTCAAACGCAGTGCCCCTAATAACTGGATTGGCTTCGATTTTTATTTGAATGCTATCCTTAACGACTAGCAATTTTCCAATATTGTCTGATCCCGATTTTGTTGGAGCCAGTACTGTTGTTTTAATCAGACTTTTTTCAATTTCGCTTTTGATTCTTCTAAGCGCAGCTTCAGCATTTTTTAGGGCCTCATCTCTGGACTCAAGGCCAACGTAGGCCAGATCAATATCAACACTTAATCGAGGCATGTTTCTAACGAAAAGATTAATCGCAGTTCCGCCTTTGAGGCTAAAACATTTTTCTTTTGCGACATAGGGAAGCGCTTTCAACATGAGGTCTACGTATGGAATGTATTTTTCTTTACTCATGAGCTTTTCCTATTGTGATCTTATATTTGCTATCAAATTCGCCACCTCTAATAAGTTGGCGATTCCCACTTCCCAAATCTACCTTAGACAGATCGATTTTCTTAAGCCATGGATGTTTCACTTTGTCTGCCAACGCTAAAAAAAGTCTTTTCGCTTTTACGGAATTGCAGTGAGCCAATAATGTTTGGACGATTTTTGGTCGCAATGATATGAGGTTCTCCATAATCTCATGAGCCTCTTCGAATGAGTGTCGTTCGGGGACTTGATCTAAGTATTCAAGCATTGCTCTTTCGCGAGATGAGTAGATGACATCTAGGCGACCGAATTCTAGAGAAATTAGTCCTTGATCTGCCTGAGACAATACATTTAGTTTTTCATCAAACAAAGATGATTGTAAGAAGACAATCTCTGCGTCCCATTTTTTATTTCTGAACCAAGTCGGCAATTTTGTTTTGGGGGCGGCGATGAGAAAAACTCTTTGCTTTCCAAATGTAAGATATTGGGCATTACCGGCTTGCTCTAATGCCGTTTTTCCACCGACATGCATTGGAAGTTTTAGCTGTTCTTGGAGAGCCCAAACAGCTCCGGCCCATTCGATCTCGTCACCACTTTTCACAAGGGCCCCAGCTCCTATTGTTTTAACCCAGCCACTTCTTTTGTATATCTGTAGGTTTGAATAGGTGTAGCCATTTTCTTTGAGCCACTTGACACAATAGACAGCTCCGGGAATCCAGTTCGTGATCAATTCGTTTATTTTAGTTCTTTTTTTCATATTCATAGCATGAATTATAGCTCTAAAATAAACTTCGGCAAGTGGATATGTTTGCTTTAGATCATATTTTAATATAATAAGTATTAAAATATGATCTAAAGCAAATTTTGAGTATGTATCACTTTGATAAAATCTGGTGATTATATATATTTACAGAAGATATGCGACGACCTAGGCTGTACGCAGCCTAGGTCGAGGGTCAGTTGGTTTCGCTATAGGTTCACATGTACCAAATCAGCGCTAGATTTCGGATACTTCTTAATGCAGACGCACTGGCCGATACGAGAAGATAGCATTAATCGAAGTAGGAGTTAGAGCTAGCTGGAACTCTAAAGAATGGCCTACTGGTTGGGATTTAAGGATTGAGAAGAGAAAAGATAATTATCTAAATCAAGGTCTGCCTGTTTGGTTCTGTATATTGAACAAGGATATGACTACTATGGTGTTCTTTCAGGATACGCTTACTAACTATCCGGTTGAGCAAATCCAAAACAGATACTTTAATGGCGATAGAACAGAGTCTAATTATGTCATTCTAAGGACAGCCTTTGAGGTAGTTAAATTTCAGCTTCCAGATGACGATTTTATTTAGTCTAAACCATGTAAATATTTCAAAAATTCATAATTAATCAATAAATTCAGCTGCTCGTAAGTAGTTGAATTTATTATTTTTAAGTTTCAGGAAATGATATTGAGTATCACTTTTTAGCATTTTAAAATATCACTTTTGATGTAAATTACACCTAACTTATTCCTGCAAGTAATTGATATTGTTTAGGAAAAAATTGGTCGTCTCTACTGGACTCGAACCAGTGACCTCTCCCATGTCAAGGGAACGCGCTACCAACTGCGCTAAGAGACGGACTTTGACGGACTGTGCAGACTTTGAAATGCACTCTTAAAAATGAAATTCTGTTTTAGCAGCCCGAAGGCCTAAAGCTCAATGCGAAAAGCCGGAGTTTTTGCGCTGCATTGTTTGCTCTCTCAGGGCAATCAGTTCGGTGATAAAGACGGATGTCCATTGGTCAAAGGCGTCTTTGAGCTCGACATACACTCCACGTTGCTCAAGTGAGTCTAAGGGTCTGCCTGAGACTCCGCAGGAGCGAATAGCAGCAAAGAGATCCAAATTGTTATGCACGTTAATTGAGATGCCGTGACGGCTAATGCCTGATTCCACTCGGATGCCAACAAAGGCCATTTTGCCGGTTTCAGTGTAAACGCCAGCCTCTTTGGTCAGATGAGCCTTTATTTTGTGCAGCTCTATCCATTTAACGGTCGTCGTTTCTAAGCAGCGCACAAAATCACGCACGGAGATTTCGTACTCTCTGAGCGGCACAATCGGGTAAATCACGAGCTGTCCCGGCGAGTGTAAGGTGGCCTGGCCTCCACGGTCAGTTTCAAAAACTTCTAGGCCGCGGTCTTTAAGCTCCGAGGTCGACGAAACAAATTCATTCAACGCCTCTGATCTACGCCCCAGGGTTATCACGGGGTAATGCTCACAGCCCAAGAGAATCGGTCTACCGTTAGTTTTTACGAGATCAAAGCTCTGCTGTTGCTGGTCGAGCCCTAGTTGGTAAGCGATAAGGCCGCTGTATTGGATAATCATGAGACTTGTAGTTTCAAAGGTTTGGGTATGAGTCAATGCGAATGATGTTTAAAGCTTTTACTGGCGCCTCAGATAAGTCTCATATTGAGGCAATCTGAAGCCGGTTGAAGCGAATTTTTGTGCACTAGATTTACGGCTAAAATATCGACAGCGCTATTTTTTGCTATCTCCGCATAAATCCTCAAGAACTTTTTGTTTATGCCGAAGTTATACTCAGGACTATGGTGGGGACCTTTTTCTATCTCAAAGAAAATTGTAAGGGGAATCATATATGAATTTTTTGACAAGATATTTTCGCCAGATTGCAATTTTCTCCGTCACTTTGCTTGTCTTGGGGTTCTATCAAAACTGTTCTAAGATTGCTGTCAAAGACAATCAGGTAAGCAGTGCCAGCAATGCTGTAGGCCAGTCTGTGGCTGTGACAACTTGCGGGACTCATGCCGACGGTTCGACCTGGAGCGAAGTCAGCTCAGATATTTTAACGTCTGCTCAGGCTTGCTCTTTTGGTGGCGACCTTGCATACAACTACAAAAAAATGATTGAGTACAATTGTGTTAACGGAGCTACGCAGCTCACTGGAAATGTATCTCAGGGCGAGATGCTGCCTTCTACCGGAAGTTGCAGTGCTCCAACCTGTGCGGGCCGTGCTCAAGGCTCAGTTTGGTCGGTAGTTAATGGCACTTTGAGTTCAACCAAGGCTTGTCCTTCTTCGACTGCCACAGTTCAAAATATTTTTGAAAATTTAGATAATTATAAATGTGATCAAGGCAACTCGATCAAAACAGGCTCTGTTCAAGGCAATCAAATTGGCACACAAGGTGTTTGTCCTGCACCTATGATTACGGCAGTATTTGATAGCTCCGCGCCAAAGCAAGGTGACAGCGTTAAGCTTATAGTAACAACCTCTGCGGTTTCTGCAGTGAATTACACTTGTAGCACAGGCAGCACAGGCAGCTTGGCCTTGACACCCTCTACGACGGTGGTTGGAACGGCTAGTAGTGATATGTCCTGCACTGTGGTTGGAACAAATTCAGACAATAAGTCTGTCTCTGTGACGGTTTCGACATCTGTTGTTTGCAGCGCCGATAGCATCAAAGATGCCAATGGTGTCTGCCAGCAATTTAAATGTAAAACATTTTTGGCTATTGATCGCTTTCCGTTTGATGTCCCTGGCAGAGACTCTTCAGGCACTTGCTATTATACAAAGATTTTTAGCGCGATCACCAATAGTGCTTCACGCGGAAGTCGTGACTACACAGTGTTGTCGCGAGATCATGACAACCCTTCAAGCGCCAATGCGATTGCTCCCTATGTGCTCGGGCAGAGTTCGACTCAGTTTAGGTTGTTGGCAGCTCGTGGTGTGAAGCTTTCTGGCAGTTCCGAGGCGTTGGCTCCTATTTTAGTTGATAACTATATACTAGTCGGTCAGCAAGTGGCCTCGTCCGGTGGAGCTGCTGCGGCGATATCTTATAAGTCGTACGGGACTTCGGATGCGACCATCAAAAACACTAATTATGTTTTAAAGAACAACGTTCAGATTCCGCTAACGCCATTTGCGAGCGCTGGGACAGCCACAGTGGCGGCTTTGCTGATGACTCAAGACTTTGCAGTCAATCAGAGCTATGTGCTGAGTGTTGATGCTTTGGATTGCGGTGGCAGCCGCGAGCTTTCTGATGTCTATTTAGTGTTTCAATAAGATCCAACAATAAAATCAGTCAAGCCTAAGTAATGTAGTATGCTTAATCAGATTACATTACTTTAATTAAACCCATATGATGCGCTTACCTCAATGAAATTAATAGCTTACAAGATCTAGACGGTGCAATTTGTGTCAAATGGAGATGCGTCAGGGCTTGAGATATTCAGTCACGGTCAAGTCACGCTTGAGTTTGGCCGATAACTTAATATATGCAATCGCCCAAAAAGTTTGATGTCATAATTGGTTACTCAAAGCAGTTAAGTCTAGCTCTCATCTTGGGCTTGGCCTTAAGCAACGCACAGGCAGGAACTAATGTTGGAGTTGTCTATCAGGGGCGTGTGGTCAGGCCTAGCGGTGAGGCTGTCAATTCAGGAAGCCTGGCTTTTACTCTGAGAGTTTTAGATCCTAGTAACAACTGTCTTTTGTGGTCTGAAACTCAGTCTATAAATATGACGAGCACGCTGGGGAACTTTTCTTTGGTGGTGGGTGCCGGTACGCGCACAGATGGTGGCGCTCACAGTCTTAAACAAGTTTTTACTAACGCTGGTACTCTGTCGGGACTTACTTGCGGAGCTGGTTCGACTTATACGCCTTCAGCTAACGAAGACAGAAATTTAGCAGTTTCTTTTAGTGATGCTGGCACGACTGTATCTCTTGCCATAATGGCGATCAAGTCAGCGCCTTTTGCAATGCAAGCCGATCAAGTGAGCGGCTATGGCATTATGAACTTGGCAAAGGTTTCAGGTGCAGGCAGCGCGACGACATTGACTCCTTTTCAGTACGACTTTTTGGCGGCAGTGGCAGCGCCCGCCAGTGCTAGTAGTGCTCCGTGCAATGCCAATGATGTTTTAAAGTTTGTAGGCGGAGTATGGACTTGTTCTCCTGATTTAACAGGCGGTGCTCCTGGTGATGCCACTTATGCTGCTAAAGGTATTATCGAATTCAATACCGATGCTGCAACCAGCGGGGTATCGGTCGCAGCAGGAGTTGCAACACTTAATACAGGAATCGGGGCTAATCAAATCCCAAAGCTAGATGCCTCAGCTAACTTAGGTGTAGGCATTGCTCCGACTACAAGACTTGATATTAATGGCGCGATCACACAGCGAGGGATGGCTGCCCCTGCGGTATCTGCAGTTGGCACGGGACGTGTGTACTTTGATTCAACATCAAACAAGTTCAGAGTCTCAGAAAACACGGGCGCTTATGTCGACTTACTCAGCGGTGCTACTTCGCTAACAGGTGATGTCTCTGGCACATCGAGCACGACTTCAGTGGATAAAATCAAAGGTACAGGCGTTGCGATCACAGCGATTACTTCGGGCAACTTTTTGCGCTACAACGGCACAAACTGGGTGAACACCAATCTTGTTGCGGCTGATGTTCCAGCGCTTGATGCAGCGAAGATCACGACTGGTATTTTACCAGTAGCAAATGGTGGTACGGGCGCAAGCAGTATCGGTTCAGGTAATATCGTAGTTGGTGCTGGCTCAGGTGCTGTTACTTCACTAGCATCAGGTGCAACCGGTAACGTGATCTACGGATCAGGTGCTTCAAGCTGGCTCTCTGGTACGCCAGACACTGCAGGTCTTGTTGATAAAACATCTGTGCAAGCGATCAGTGGAGCAAAGACTTTCGGCGCGACAGTGAAGATGTCGAATCAGAACTTGTTATCACTTGGTGATACAGGTTCAAACGCTGCAAGCTTTAAAGCTCCAGCGACAGTGACCTCAAGTTATACTTTAACAATGCCAGCGGCATTGCCAGCATCTAACAAGGTTTTGCAATCAGATAATACTGGAACCCTCTCATGGGTATCTGCAGGTACAGGCGATGCTCTTACGACAAATCCACTCTCACAGTTTGCTGCGACTACTTCTGCGCAGTTAGCGGGAGTACTCAGTGATGAGACCGGCACTGGTGTTGCGGTATTTAACGCGAGTCCTACTTTTACAACGAATATCACATCACCTATGATTGTTGGTGGCACAAGCACGACATCTTCATTGATTCATAAAACGACCTCAGGTGCAGGTGCAGCCGGTGCAGATCATATTTTTCAGGTAGGCAATAACGGTGC
>CANCBY010000052.1 GCA_947374445.1 Pseudobdellovibrionaceae bacterium | reverse complement strand
ATCTTGAACGCGAAGTGACTCCGCTTTTACAAGATCAAAAATTAGGACTTATGGTTTGGAGCCCTCTGGCTGGAGGCTTACTCACAGGCAAGTTCAAACCCGAGAGCAAGGGACCTGATGGTGCTAGACGCAGCAATTTTGATTTTCCGATCGTAAACAAAGATCGAGCCTTCAAATGCGTTGATGCCATGAGGCCGATTGCTGAAAAACACAATGTGACTATTGCCCAAGTGGCATTAGCATGGATCCTTTCAAAAGACTTTGTGAGCACAGTTATCATCGGCGCAAAAAACTCGTCGCAGCTCCGAGACAATATCCAATCAACACAAGTCGTTCTCGATGCAGAAGATTTTAAAAGTCTTGAAGACGTCAGTGCTCTGCCCCCTGAGTATCCGGGCTGGATGCTGGCAATGCAGCGAAAGTACCGTGAGACCCCTCCAGAGAAAACCAAATGACCCCATATGAAGCTCTCGGCGGCGAAGCAAAACTCAAGCAAATAGTCGCACGGTTTTACGCGATCATGGACACCCTGCCCGAGGCTCGTGGCATCCGTGAAATGCACCAGCAAGACATTTCTATTGCCGAGAAGAAGCTATTTATGTTTCTCTCTGGTTGGCTCGGAGGCCCCGGCCTTTTTGAAGAAAAGTTTGGTCACCCGCGACTGCGTGCAAGACATTTGCCTTTTCAAATTGGCAAATCCGAGCGAGACCAATGGATGATCTGCATGGTTCAAGCTCTCGAAGACTGTGATGTTCAAGACCCTTTAAGGTCAGAACTTGCATACTCTTTACTTAATTTAGCGGATCATATGAGAAATCAAGGAGACAAATAAAAACCCGGGTTAGCATCGGTCAAATGGCATAGAAGAAATAAATCCTATTTACGAGAATATTGACATAAGGCACCATAAGGTATATACTAAAATGGCACGAGGAGATAAAATTGGAATCATACAAATACTTCAAAAAAATGCGGACAGAACGTGGACTTACTCAGGAAGAAGTTTCTCGTTTTTTAGGCTACTCATCAAAACAAATCGTTTCTAATTGGGAAAGAGGCACATGCATGCCGCCTCTTAATAAGCTTGCACAACTCGTCAAACTTCTAGAAATGGATAAAGAGATTGTGATGGATATTTTTCTAAATGAAACCCAGGTCCTACTCGAGGGCCATTTGCGTGAAAAATCTCGACGCACAAAAAAACGCGCTTAAAAAATTTTGCTAGGTCTCTACTGATGGAATAGTCTCAGACTTAATAAAGACTCAAAAGTGGAGACCTTACCATGAACGATATGCATGCTCTTGCAAATAAAATTGATACTCGTGCGCTCAACTTGAGTGAAGATCTCACACGAAAATTCGTCTTTGAACTTAGAAAATTTTGCGATCTTGTCAACTCTCAAAAAAGAAAAATTCGCTCTCACTCTGCTGACTCAATCGCCAGATTTGAAGCCAAATCAGTAGATCAAAAAAATAGAATCGTTGAAGACTTCTTGGCTTTTGCTCAGCCTTTTCAGGAACATGCTGTTGAAAAAGATTTATTTAAATCCGAACCTGAATTACTTAAAAAGATAATGTTCTCACTGGGAGCCATGATTGATAGCCAAGCCTATTATGAAATAACCGACGGTGATATAATAGAAATCTACAATGCTGACTTCAAACAGGTCTTTAGAAACTTAGAATTCATGTATGTCTGTAGCTACACATTGATGGATCTTTTAGCACATGAACCATTTGAGCTCTACGAACGAAGTCAGCAAATTAATACCTATATTTTCGAAGCCGCCGGCCAACTCTTAAATAGGGGGTTTAATCTTTCCCCTATTTCTCTTGAGCACATCCCAAAACATCTTATCCGAGAGAAGTTTTCAGAGGAAAATCTTACCTCGCTGGTAGAACTCAAAAGAGCCTACCCTCTTTATAAATGGCCAAGAACAATTTATGGATGGCTCGTCATTCAAAGAGGCGAATCAGTCAAAGAGCCGCCCAAAGATGTCGTTTTTATGTAAGTTTTGGATTTTGAATTTAATCTTTCAACCAAACCCAATAGCTGTTGCTCATAGGCATGATGAAAGAGTTTGTAGCTTTCACTAGTTACTTTAAGCTCAGATGGACTCATTGAGCCTAAAATCTGCTTGGCTTTCTTAATATGATCTTCGTCATCGTGAACGTGAACTTTCAAGAAAGTACTCGCCTCGGCTCCGAACCGACCTTTCACTCTTTCATATATTTCAACACCAGAAAAAACAGAAACACCTTCTAAATAAAAGATCCCGCCCATAGGCGCAATTGGATCTTTGTGCTCTAGCAAATAGTACTGGCATTGATATAAAAATGCAGTGGCAGGCATTTCTGAAAACTCTGAAATTGATCGCCCCATAGCTGCAAGATCTCGCTCGTACAACTTCTCATGATGCTTTTCTTCTTGGGAGTGATCTAGAAAGCGAATATGCAAATGATCCCGCTCAATGCCAGTTCTAGCCGCCGATGCCGCCAAAATACGAGTAGCATGACATACAAAATAGTAGCCTTGTGCACACCAATCAGCATAAAAATCAGAATTCTCCCAAGGACACTGGCGCAAAAGAGACTGCGTCTGGAGCATAGCTTTGTTGTGATAGTCTAAAAGTTCATTAAGCTGCATGGATATTATTTTCTCCCTGGCGGATGGGTTTAAAAAATGGACTCATAAATTTAGAAACTCTTTCTTGCTCAAGTAAAAACTCTCCGAGATCTATCACCTCAGGATTCAGTTTTGAAAATGAGATAAGGTGTGGCTCATAAACATAAAGAGCACTAGGCTCTCTATTCATTTCGACTTCAGCGATCTTTAAAGGATTGCAGGTCTCACAAAGCGCACTCATTCCACGCAATGTTCGCGCAGAAACAATAACTCCCGAAATCGGCAGCCGCTTCATCTTTTTTAAAGTTAAATAAACCATAACCTGACTGACCATCGAACCCGTAGCCGCTCGCCTGAAATCTGAACGAATTGCCAATTGACTAGCAATAACCATGGGCCCGCTATAATCCTGCGCCAATTTATTTACCACCTGCTTAGGCCACTCAACAAAATACGAATCATCTTTGTGAGCCTGATTGCGCATTTCAACGATCCGATGACAGCAAATTGCGATGCACTCACTGCCCGCGACCAATGCCATAACTTCGTCTTGCCGAGTAAAGTTATCTGCAAACAGCTGCCCTAATCCCCGAGTCTCTTTTAGAACTGATGACCACTGGCTCTGCCAGAGCGAATAGGCCGACGTATAAATATCACACAAACTTGCTTCTGTTCTACTTCCACTCAATGAAACCAAGCTTAAATTTAATTTGGTTGCTATAGCCGACGCATGATGCACAAACATCTCACCTTATCTGTAAAGAATTGATGTTTACGTTATGAATGCTTCTTATTCGTTTTGAAAGTCTATTGTTAACGTAAGCAAAAAAACTAGCCAATGGTTGAAGACACTCTCGTCAGAACTGATTAGCAAAATGCAACTCTTCAGTACCTTTGTCATATTTCTGGATCTTGGTCTTTAATTCACCTATCTCATTTTCAAAATGATCTAGTGCCCCTTGCAGCTCGTTCTGTAGGTGAAAAAATCCAATTTGCTCATCGACAGAGTGATACAAACTACTAATATCGAGCCCTCGCTTTTCAATCGCATTTTCACTGCTAATAAGTCTATCATAAATAACACCGTTGTAACTTTTCAACAATCTCACCTGCCCCTCTAAGGAATCTATCAGCTTGCTTTTATGACAGTGCAGAACAGATTCTCTAATAACTTCTTTGATCAGATTTAACAGCCTCCTCGGATCCAATGGCTTTTCCATAAATCCCGAAACTCCTAAATTAATAGCCTCTAGGGCATGAGCCTTTTCGGCAAAACCCGAAATAAGAATAGATGGACAGCGCAGTCCTCGAGCTCGACAGTCTTTCACAAAGCTAAGCCCCGATCTCTTTGGCATCTTAATATCAGTGACAATCAGATCTGGAACTTCTGAGGTGCCCAGCATACTTTCAGCTTTTGAGGGGCAATCAAAATACCGCACCCCAAAATGAGGACTTAGAAAGTCCAAATAAGTTTCAGCGAGCTCTATTTCATCCTCAATCAGCCATATAATTTTGTCTTTAAGTTGTTTATTTGAGTTCATCCAGCTCCAATTCGCTAAATTAATTGCAAATAATTAATTTATCCATACCTTTTTATATAAATATATATTATTTATACCTTTTTATATATAAAAAGGTATATTTAAATTAGGAATACCCAGTGCAAATATGATCAGCCACAAAAACAAAGCGCTTAAAACTAGATATCTAGACCACGAGCTGAGCGCTAATATAGAAATTGCTGATCACGCGGCCTTCAGGCTTGCTATCAACGAGCTTTTGGCACTTGTTCTCACAGATGACAAAAGCCTGCCGGTTTCTTGTTTTGTATGGGCAAAGGCTTCAGAGATGTCTTTGCGCCTCGAAAGCAGCGATGCTCCATTACAGCAAATCCCACTGAACTCCGAGGACACCTTCGTTGAACACCTAAAAACCTGCGGTCAAATTGATCGGTTTTTAAAACCCAAGGGAAAGCCCAGTTTCTATAAAAGTTCTTTTTTACAGCTTTACAATCGGAGTACCAATTTTACATTCTACCCGTTCAAAACAATCAATGGCTACCTCCTGGGTGGAGTTCTCTTAGGCGATGAAAACGGCGACGCCGACAAACCCAAACAATCTCGTATCGCCGAACTAGTCGCCGCTCAAATTGGACGCCATATCGAGCTAGAAATCATGCGTACAAAATATGCCGAGCTCACCGTTTATCTATCGAAAGCCTCAAAATGGAAAGTTCTAGCAGAGTTTGCCTCTGGCGTGGCTCACGAGCTTAATAATCCACTGGCCATACTCCAATCGCGACTCACCCGAATTGCCACACTGATTGAGTCGAAAAAATACAACGAAGAAGACATGAATAAGCAACTAATCAGCAGCTTATCTGTAGTTGACAGAATGAATCGAATTATCAGGGGTCTCCGAGCATTAGCTCGCGATGGCGAGTCTTTAGAACTAATTCACGCCAACCTCAATGATATTTTACTCGATGGCTTGGGCATCTGCGAACAAAAGCTAAAAGCTCACGAAATTGAACTGGTCAAAAAAATTCCCCCTGACCTTTCAACACTTTGTAATCCAACCCAAATCACCCAAACCCTTGTCAACTTGATAAACAATGCAGTGGATGCACTGAAAACATATTCAGGCCCCAAAGAGGTCTCAGTCACGGGCTCTTATCAAGAGGAATGGGTTGTTATAGATATTGCAAACTCCGGACCTGTGATTTCAGAAGAAATCCGTCATCATATTTTTGATCCATTTTTTTCAACAAAATCAGCTGGTGAGGGACTTGGTTTGGGCCTATCAATTTCCGCTAATATTTTAAAAGCACATGGTGGCAGTATTCAAATTTTGCCAGATATGTTACAGACTACGTTTCGCATCACTCTCCCCAAAAAATAAATCTGTCAATAGTGCGACCTGAAAATAATCAGCTCAAACCGCAACCACCAATCACTCTATCCCAAAGCAGAAAGTCGGCCTAAACTTGACTTAAATCCCTAGAGCCACCCCGGCCTTAAACGCTTCAACTGCATCGTCATTAGATTTCGTTGCTCGGGTGTCATTTCTTGCAAGGCTGCGCGCCAGCGATAGACCATGTAGTCATCCTGATATGAAAGAGATTCGAATTCCTTTAGCACCTTGCCGTTGAACATCATCTCGCCTCTAAACTTTGACTCTAAAATAAGCGCCGCTTGAGGAGCCATTGTAGGGTCACCGCTTTTAATCATTGAATTCGCAAGACTACTTTTAGTCACCTGACTCATTCGATCGTATTCGTTGATTTGCTTTTTAAAATTCGAACTTGAGCTATTCACATCTAAAATTTTAACTTCAGCGTCTAATTTTAATTTGTTTTCTTTCAAGTATGCTTGTGCTGTCTGCTTGTAGGTGTCTTTTATAACCTTGGGGTCTTGATTTAAACTCCCCATGGCTTCTGCCTTTAATCGGAGAGAGTTTGCATCACTCTTATTTTTTGTTGCCTCTAAAGTTTTCTCGGCCAACTGGCGGTACGACTCATCTTTCGAAGTTGCCAATTTACCAGTCACACCACTTCGCATAAGACTGTCTATTTCGTTCTGCTTGAATCCCGCCTTTTGCAAAATGTCTGCTTTTTGTCGGAGCTCGGACACGGTGTAATTGCTCGTATCCCCGACAAAGCCATGGCCTGCGGCCGCACCCACTTCGTGGGCATTAAGAACAGCAGCGGCCTCGTCTTTTGTTAGCTTTCGTCCCGCGATCGATTCAGCGGCTTGAATTCTTTCACTCTCCGTGAGCGACGACGCCTTTTGTAGCATTTCTTGTTTTGCTATTGAGGCCTCTGCACCGGTTGCTGATTTAAAATCATCGACTGATTTTTGAAATCCAGTGACCGCCCCACTCCCCTGGCGAACTTCACCGGCAAGGCGTCTTGCTGTGAGGGCTCCGGCACCAACTCCGGGCACAGCTAAAAGCGATGCTTCTAAACATTGTCCAAATGGATCATCAGAGGAAGAAAAATTAAACACGGGATTTTTGCTGCACATGCCACCCGACGAACCAGCAGCTGCACCCGATGATTTAATTTTGCTCGTAGTTTCTTGAGTGCATTTATCAACGGCGCTTTTAATTCCTACAGACGCGGTTGCCGCATCGAATGAAAGATTTGCCACACGGCCTGCAGTCATTGCCAACTTTGCCGCGCGTCCTGCCATCATGCCTTCTTCAATCGCCACCGCCGCAGGGCCAGCAAGACCACCAGTTAAAACAGTACCAATACCTAACATCGCATCAATGCCTGCAGACTTGAGAACTCCGGATGCCTTCAGTTGATCGGACTTAGCTTCAAACATGCACTCCTGCTCAGAATAATGCTCGTTTAACGCAGCCGCAGCTTTGCCACCGCTCGAAGATCGCGAGCGCCACTGACTGTCAGGCGCAAGAGCCAGCGCCTCTCTGATGTCATCAACATTGCAACTACTTGAAGAATTTTCGAGAAGACAAGCACTGGCTTGATCCATTTTTTTGTAACTCGCCTTGAGCGCCTTTGTGTCAGCTTCGAGTTGAGCTTTTATCGCCTCCTCTTGGCCCGAACATCCCACTCGAGGAACACACTTCAGAGTATTATGATACACTTCACCACTCGTCCACGGAATCAATGATTTTTGACGATTGATTAAAACATCTAAGGCCAAAATTTTTTCATCGAGTTGTTTTTTTTCAGGAATGTCATTCGAACGAATTGAAGAAGCACGAACCCACAGGTCTTTGCGCTGCTTTTCATAATCGGCAATCTGCTTTTCGACTTTGTCCTGACGAGCAACGAGATCTTTTAGAGTTGCTGTGGCTTTACACGCACCACCACTTTTGGCCTGCGCACAAACCTCACGTGTGGATTGGCTGACTGCAGATTCGCAAGCCACACCCAGCTTTTGTGAATTGTCTTTGCCAAGAACAGAATTAATTGTTGCGATGCCCTCAATAGCGCCACGCTGACCGTCGGCGAGTTTGGCCTGCGAATAAAATAATTTAGACACAGCTTCTTTTTGCTCTTCTGCTGTCATGGCATCAGAATTTTTTCCGGTGCAGCTGTCGGCAGACGATTTTAGTTTTCCAGAAAACTCTGGCATCGCCCCACTCATCGCAGCCCCAAGCCCCTGCGACGTTGGGTATGCAGCTCCAGACTTGTCTATGTTCAAGTAGCCCTTACAAGTCGAGTACTGCGATTTGAAAATCCCGAGCGAGTCCTCTTTATCTTCATGCACCAAGGTTTTTAAAGCGGGAGAACATCCTGCCACGGTCGCAGTTGAGCTCAAGCCTGACGCCGAAGACTCGGCAATATCCGATGCGGTCCCTAGCTCCGAAGGGTATTGTGCCAATGCTATGTTTGAAAAAATCGATAGCGCTAAGAACGCAGTGCTTTTGATGATTTTTCCGCTCATCTGATTTGAATCCCCTCGAGCAAATACAAATTGGCTCGTCAGCCAAGCCTAAGGCAACGTTAATATAACTATCGGAAGATCCAGAAAAACGAAGAGTGCCCATACCAGTATTTGGCCATTACTATTTTGACATTTGCATTTCCTTCAACTTTTTTCATTTTTTTGTGTCTCAAAAAGAGAAAAATAGTCCCAACGCCAACTGCCATTCGCAGTCACATATCATTCAAATAGCATTCAAAGACCATTCACAAAACAGCTAAAACACAATTTCATAAGCATTCCTTGTCACCCCTTAAAAATGGGTCGTACTCTCATCTTCTTAACTCTTTGGAGGCCAATGTGTCTGAACATATTTTTTCAAATGTAAAAGTCGGCAATATGCTACTCAAAAATAGAATCGTGATGGCACCGATGACTCGCAGTCGTTGCATCAACAATTTACCAAACGATCTCGTTGCAAAATACTACAGCCAGCGCGCCGAGGCCGGATTGATTATCAGCGAAGGCACTTCACCATCTGATAACGGATTAGGATATGCGCGCATCCCGGGACTTTACACCACAGAGCACGCACAGGCCTGGAAGAAAGTCACTGATCAGGTCCACCAAGCCGGCAGCAGAATTTTTGTTCAACTCATGCACTGTGGCCGGGTGGCTCACGCTGACAACTTACCACCAGGCATGGAGATCATGGCGCCATCTGCAGTCGCTCTCACCGAGGGCACGATGTGGACTGACAAAAATGGAATGCAGCCCTACCCCGTTCCAGAAGAAATGAGCGAGAGCGATATCAAGGCCACCATCGAAGAGTACGCGCACTCAGCAGAGCTTGCGATGCAAGCTGGTTTTGATGGCGTCGAACTTCACGGAGCCAATGGTTATTTGATCGATCAATTTTTAAATCCAGCCAGCAATCACCGCCATGACGAATGGGGCGGCAGCATTCAAAATCGCATTCACTTCGCTCTCGAAGTCACTAAAGCTGTCGCCAACAAAATCGGCGCCGACAAGGTGGGCTTTCGCATGTCACCTTACGGCGCTTTTAATGGTATGACGAGCTTTCCAAATCTTGAAGATCAGTACGAGCGCCTTGCAGGTGATCTTTACAAGCTTGGTATTTTGTATATTCACATCGTTGATCACAGCTCTATGGGCGCGCCTGAAGTCACCCCGAGTGTTAAGAAAAAAATCAGAGATGCTTTCAAAAACACATTGATTCTCTCCGGCGGCTACGATGTAAAACGCGCCGAGCATGATCTTTCAGAAAAAAAAGGCGATCTCTTTGCTTTTGGCAGACCATTTATTTCGAATCCGCATTTGGTTTCAAAACTGAAGCACAAAAAGCCACTGACCCCCGTGAACGATCAGGCTCTCTACACAGCTGACGAAAAGGGCTATACAGATTATCCCTTGGAGTAAATTCTTGCCGAATCGCGCAGGGAGAGGTGCCTCAGTCTAAAATATAAGCAAAAGTGCGGCATTTTAGTTGATTTGAGGCATTGACTCCCGAGCCCGTAAGGCCTAATGTCGGCACTCAATTACCTGTCGCGGGGTGGAGCAGTCTGGTAGCTCGTCGGGCTCATAACCCGAAGGTCGTAGGTTCAAATCCTGCCCCCGCAACCAATTTTTCTGATTTTTTCTCATGCTTGGGGATGCAAATGTCGGAAACCGGTGCGATTAACTTTAAACCCGTTGAAGATGCGCTTAAAAATCTCAGAGAAGCTCTGCAAATAAAAAATCCTAGTAAACTTGAACGCGATGGCACAGTACAAAGATTTGAATATTCTTACGAACTCGTTTGGAAGCTTGCCAGTCGAATTTTGAAAGAGAATGAAGTCAACGCCGAAGTTCCAAAATCTGTTTTCAGAGAACTTGGACGCCTAGCTTGGATCGACAACGTCGAAACCTGGATTGATTTTCAAAAATCAAGAAACGAAACAAGTCATGAGTATGGTGAAACCTTAGCTCAAAAAAGCTACCAGCTTGCAGATAAGTTTTTGCCAATTGCTGAAAAACTCATAGTTATACTTCGACAAAAAAGTTCATGAACAAGAATTTCGGCCTCTCTTTGAATGATTTTTCAATTCTTGAGAAGATTCTAAAATCCAATCTCTCGAAGAAAAAAAATTTTATCGTGGATGTTTTTGGCTCACGTGCAAAGGGCAAAGAAAGAAAATACTCAGATATTGACCTGTGGATAGAATGCGAGCCAAAACTTTCTGAAGCTGAACTGTCGAGTCTTCACACTGACTTCGAGGATTCGGATTTATCAATTCAAGTCGATGTCGTGACCCCAGACCGTGTCTTAGAAGAATATCGCGACCGTATCAACTCCGAACGAAAGCCTTGGTTACGAACCCAAATCCGAATTTAGCCCTGTGGAAAATTTTTTGTACCCAAAATTTTAGAAAAATCACATTTCCATGCCCGTCGGCGACGGGCGGAAGGCATTGTCGCCCGATTGGCCGTAGTCATCAAAGCAATTGGCGCAATGCCGCTAACAATTGACTTGGCTCAATAGTTCTAGTATTCTGGAAATATGGAAATATATGAAGCACTTGAGGCTTTTGCCTCTCTCTCACAAGAGACCCGCCTGCGAGTCTTTAAGCTCATCATCGAATTTGGTGACGCTGGGTTGGCTCCGAAACAAATGGCGAAAGAACTCAAAATTCCAGACAACACTCTTTCATTTCATCTCTCCCACCTGACGAACTCTGGCTTGATCTCCTCAAAGCGTGAAGGAAGACAGCTCTTCTACTCAGCCAACACTGAACTAGTGAACGGATTGATCGACTTTCTGAAGGAAAATTGTTGCTCACGGGACACCAAGCCAGGGCAAAGAAAGAAGTGTTAAAATGAATTCGAAACTTTCGTTCCTTGATCGGTTTCTTACTCTTTGGATTTTTCTAGCGATGGCGCTCGGAATTTTCATCGGAAAAATTTCACTTGGCGTTGCCCATAACCTGAATAGGTTGAGCTATGGTTCAACCTCAATACCCATCGCTGTCGGTCTCATCTTAATGATGTATCCTCCGCTGGCGAAGGTAAAATATGAAGAGCTTGGATCGGTTTTTAAGGACAAGAAGGTTCTGCTGCTGTCGCTAGTACAAAACTGGATAATTGGTCCGCTTCTCATGTTTTTTTTGGCGATTATTTTTCTGCGCTCGCAGCCCGAATATATGATCGGCTTGATTCTCATCGGACTCGCGCGATGTATAGCGATGGTCATCGTTTGGAATCAGCTAGCTAAGGGCAGTTCCGAGTACTGCGCGGGGCTTGTCGCTTTCAATTCGATTTTTCAAATCATATTTTTCCCGATCTATTCTTATTTCTTTATCACCATCCTTCCTCCGCTTTTTGGGAACAAAGGAATGGACGTGAATATTACGATGCCAGAGATTGCCAAAGCCGTTTTCATGTACCTCGGGATTCCGTTCATCGCAGGGTTTTTATCACGGTACGTACTACTGAAACGTAAAGGTCAAGTTTGGTATCAGACGTCGTTTCTCCCGAAGATTGCACCGATAACTTTGGTCGCTTTGCTTTTAACTATCATCATGATGTTTTCTCTCAAAGGTGACCGAATTCTCGAAGTCCCAATCGATGTCTTGAAAATCGCAGTTCCGTTAATTCTCTATTTTCTAATTATGTTTGCGGCCTCCATGTTCATGGCTCGGCGACAAGGCGTCGACTACGAAAGAGCCGCGACTCTGGCATTCACAGCATCATCGAATAATTTTGAACTTGCGATAGCCGTGGCTATTGCTACGTTCGGCTTAAATAGCGGAGTTGCGTTTACGGCAGTAATCGGTCCGTTAGTTGAAGTCCCAGTTTTGATTGCTTTAGTGAATATTGCACTTTGGGCAAGAACTAAGTACTTCGACGGAGTAATAACATCATGACCGACTCACTAGTGCGATTCCGAATCAATCTTCGGTGGCTCAGGCTTACAACGAATTCGATGATAACGGCATGATGAAAGAATCATCCTATCGCGACCCTGTGTTTGACGTTATGGAAGAGCTAATGCGGTTTACGTACCTTACAAGAGATCATAGATATTTTCTCGTCAATCGTTACAGCGAACGCAAAGAACAAGAATTAAAAATCGACCTAAAAAAGATGTAGGAGAAGTGATGAACATATTATTCATGTGCGTTCATAACAGTTCGCGAAGCATGTTAGCCGAAGGACTTGCGAAACACATTTTCGGCAAAAATGCTTGGATTGAAAGCGCAGGCTCTGAACCTAAATCGATAAATCCTTGCGCAGTCGAAGTCATGAATGAAATTGGCATCGATATTTCAAAGCAGTTTTCGAAAAACTGCGATCAAATCTCTCCTAAGTTCATCGTCGGACTGGATTACATCGTTACCCTTTGTGCTGAAGAAGTTTGCCCGACCATGGTCGCTCAAAAAGCAAAGCGTATACATTGGAGCTTCACAGACCCTTCCATACCGAAGCCTACTCGTGAAGAACAGCTTGAGGCATTTAGGGTTGCTAGGGACGGCATTAGAGCAAAAATCGAAAATCTGGCAAACGAACTGAAATTCAGCTAAATAATAGTTCAATGGCCGATCGCATCTGAAATACTCCACCCATTGGCCCCTTCGCTCTTAATTTGTATCTATGTTTTCACTTTTGGTAATTTTCAAAGCCACGAGCTATACGAAAATCATTGATAGCTCGTTGAACTAATTAAAGTCTTCTAATTTATGCGACAGGCTTTTGCGGACAAAAGCCATGACGCCATCCCATCTCAATTGGAAATGCACGACAAACCAAGGGACGTGTTTTATAGACGCCGCACCTATTGCCGACAAGGTAT
>CANCBY010000051.1 GCA_947374445.1 Pseudobdellovibrionaceae bacterium | reverse complement strand
ACCAATGCAGCCACTCGCATGCTTCACAAAAAAGGCATTGTGATCATTCCGGATGTTATCGCCAACGGCGGCGGTGTGGTTGTGAGTTATTTTGAGTGGGTTCAAGATATTATGTCTTTCTTCTGGGAAGAAGACGAGATCAATGGCCGCCTCAAAAAGATCATCACCAAAGCTTTTGAGAAGTGTTACACACTCTCGCAAGAAAAAAATATCGACATGAGATCTGCGGCGATGGCTGTCGGTGTTCAACGTCTTGAAAAAGCAATGCTTCTACGCGGACTGTATCCTCGGTAATATGTTTCCACTCTGGAAATGGATCCCGGCGAAAGTGGCTCATGCCCTTTCGCCCATCGGCCTTACTATTTATGCTGCCTTTAAGGGCTCGGACCAATCTTTGGTTTGGCAGCCCTTTGACTGGAACGGCATACATTTTCCGAACCGCTTAGGAATTGCCGGTGGTGTTGATAAAAATGCCCAGCATATTTTAGATTGGCAAAGTCTTGGCGCGGGCTTTATCGAAATCGGCACTATCACTCCAGAGCCGCAGACGGCTAATCCGGGCAAAATCATCGACCGCCTTTGGGGGCAAAAAACCCTTTGGAATAAAATGGGATTTCCCAATCTCGGGCAGAGTGAAATTTTTTATAATCTCAAAGCGGCTCAAAGCGAATGCAGATTGGCTGTCTTTGCTAATATCGGAAAAAATCGTACCACTTCAAACCAAGATGCCAGCGAAGACTACCGCATCTTGACCGAAAAATTTGCACCCGAAGTTCAAGCTTTGGTGGTCAATGTTTCAAGCCCTAACACTTCTGGCTTGCGCGATCTTCAGTCTGGAACTGAGCTCAAAAATCTTGTTGAAAAAGTGGTCCTCGCGGCTAGCAACAAACCCGTATTAGTCAAACTCAGTCCTGACATGAGCACAGATCAACTTGAACTTGCCGTCGATGCCAGTTTGTCAGCAGGAGCCAAAGGTTTTGTGTTCACAAACACAACTTTGGACCGTGAATCCTATCCTCAGTTTCCGAAAGAGGGAGGACTTTCAGGAAGTGCTGTGGCCCTTCGCTCTTTGGCCACTCTCAAGTCAGCCCTCGCCTATTTGGGCGAGCGCCGCAAAGGATTGCTGATCGTTTCGGCAGGTGGAGTTTTGACAGCTCAAGATATCAAAGAAAGAATTTCCGTCGGCGCCGATCTAGTGCAAGTATATTCAGTATTGGTTTTTGAAGGACCTAGTTTTTTTCAAAAAGTGGCCCAGGAGTTCAGCGCATGAGTCCCACACGGACAGTCAAAAAAACTCCCAAAGTAAGAAAGTCTCACTGGATTCCGGTGGTGGCTGGGTTCATGCGTAAAGGAAATCAAATTTTAGTGGGCCAACGCCCTGAGAACAATTCTCTCGCAGGCCAATGGGAGTTTCCTGGCGGAAAAATCGAATCCGGTGAATCCCCTGAGCAAGCTCTGCAAAGAGAGCTCTCCGAGGAACTTGATATCGATGCCACCGTGGGCGAGTTAAAGCTTGCTTGCACTCACTCTTACGGCGAAGTGAATATTCTGATTTTATTTTATGAAATTTTATACTGGAAGGGTGAACCCAAAGCGAAGCACCACTTGATGCTCGAATGGATTCACCCCGAAGAGCTCGCTCATCGTAATATTCCTGAAGCCAATCGACGCATCCTTGATCGCATTTACAAAGGACTTGGAGTTGAATGGCCAAAATCGCGCTGATCACTCGTAAGATAACCCCGCAAGTCCTGGCATTAGCTCGAGGACTGCTAAGTCAGCGCCATGAAATCCAAGTTATCACTTCGTATCGGACTGAATTTAACATAGAGTCCGAAAGCGCTTTGAATATTGAAATTCTTGCCTATTTTAAAAAATGGAACTGGCTTGAAACCATCCGCTTGATTCCTCGAATCTTGCAGCGACCGCCAGATATTTTTCATTTTATTTTTGAAAATAACGAGGATCGTGCTCAAACAGCACATCAAATTTTATCTCAATTGGCCCTGCGTCTGCGACGATCCACAGTAGTTACCGTCGGCAACTCGGCTGTAGATTCTAAATCGTGGCACAAGTCTTCATTCCTCAATTCGTGCCAAGCCCTGATTGCACCTTCGCGCGAAAAACTCATGTACCTCAAGCGCCAAGGCCTCATTGACAAACATGTTAAGACCGAAGTGATCCTTCCGTTGCCAATCCACGAAGTAGCGCTTGTTGAATCTTCCTCGGAACAAAAAACCATCTACGATCAATGCCAAAAATGGAAGCCCTATATTTTGGTCCCCTCACAGCCACGAAAAAAAATTGTCGACCAACTTGTCGAGCTGACTCAAGGCACTGACATGAAACTAATATTTGTCGGAGCAAGATCTGAACGAGTGTTCGCTGATTTGCGCTTTACGTGCCTTGCCAACCCATCATCGATAGAACTCGAAACACTCACTCAACACGCAAAAGCTGTTATGCTTGCGACTCACGAGTATGAACCTGCTGAGCTGATGCAGTGGCAAAAAGTCTGTTCAAAATATCAAACTCCAATATTGGCTCTTCGCCGACAAGTCGAAATTGTTCCTGGCCTCTGCCAGCATGAAAAAAATGGCTTTGTTCTTGATCATCTTGCCGAAGACTTTAGAAGAATATTAGCCACCAATCCAAAACTTCAAATTCAAAACTATCTCAGACGCAGTGATTTGCTCACGCCCTTGGATCAGTCCCTAAATAATATCAATAGACTTTACGTGAGTGCGATGTCCTCACTGAGGTAATGATTGCCTTTTGCTCTTGATTTCGTATGCTGAATGCTCATGGGCAAAGAGAAATTACCTGAAATTTTGAATATCTGCTTGGTGGCCCAAAACTTTCCGATTTTGGGGCGCGCCTCTGACCACGGCTTTCTTTGGCCGATTGCCCGCGGTCTTGCGAGCCGAGGCCACCATGTCACCGTGATTTCAGGAAAGAGCCCCCTAGGCAAAGCCGAAATTGTACGGGATAACGTCAGAGTTTTTTATCTTTTTGAAGGGTTTCCGAATCTTGCTCACATGCGTTTTGAAGACGCCGTCTACTCTAAATTTGTACAACTTCATGAGCTTGAAAAGTTTCACCTGGTTCATAGCATAGACCGATCGGCATTTAGAATTGCTCGCAATAAAAAGAACTTTGCAGTGGCGGTCTCTTACGATGTTGAAGCCACGCAGATGTCTCAGATATTTTCTATTTTAGGTATGGGGCAAGAAAAAGTCAGCAGCCTCCTCACCACGGCGGCAGCAGTCACTTATAAGTTTTTGACAACTTACTTTGGAACCGATCGCAAACTTTTAAAGTCAGCCGATGGAATTTTTGTCACGAGCCCACAGCAAAGAATTTTTTTAGAGCGCTATTATCTTTATCCAGACTTTCGCACTTACACAGTTCCTTATGGAATTGAGCTGGGTGATTTGTCTCCAAGGCTTGAATCTCAAAAAATTTTGAAAAAGCTTAAAATTCCTGAAGGCGCCAATATCCTTCTAACAATCACTGACATGACGGAGGCAGCAGAAGTCCGAAATGTTCTTTCGGCCTTTGAAAGAGTGGCTGTTAAAAAGCCCAATGCCTACATGATTATTGTCGGCAATGGACCGCGCTGGAAAGACATCGAATATCATCTTTTAAATCTAGCCCTTGGCAGCCGAGCTCTGATGACTGGTGCCCTGCCTCCTGAAGAGGTGGCAGATTGTCTTTCGGTCGCTGACGTTTTTGTCAATATGAGCTCTCGCTCAACGGGTTTTGAGCCTGCAATGCTCGAGGCCATGGCGCAAAAAAAACTGATCATCGGCTCTGAAGTCAGTCCTATGGCTAATATTGTTGAAGATGGCATTGATGGGTTTTTGTTAAGACCTGCCGATACGGATTCGTTGTCACATCTTTTGATCGAAATATTTTCAGGCACGATGCCTGCTCAAGAAATTGGCGAACGAGCCCGCGAAAAAGTGATCAACCTCTTCGACACGCTAAAAATGGCGACCATTGTCGAGGACTCCTACCGAAAAATTCTGCGCAATACCAAGTACTATCTTTAAAGCTCTTGGAACTGTGTGCCAAGAGCTTGATTTTACTCAATAAAAACCGGCCAATTGAAAAAGAATGCTGGTCTTGAGTGATGCAATTTGTATAATTGTTGAGAACAGGAACCAAGGATCTATGACAAAAGCTGATTTGATCAATCTCGTCTCGGAAAAAGCAAGTATCACTCGAGTGAAAGCCGAAACCGTGGTCAACACGATTTTCGACTCCATGGTTGAAGCGCTTATGCGCGATGATCGGATCGAAATCCGTGGCTTTGGTTCTTTCGTCAATCGCCAATATGGGGCTTACAAGGGCCGCAATCCAAGAACTGGCGAAGTCATCAATGTCGATGAAAAAAAACTTCCCTTTTTCAAAGTAGGGAAAGAACTCAAAGAAGACATCAACAAGGGCGGAAAGTAACCCCGTGAGCGGAAAGATTACTCTCCGCTTCTTGTTTATCTAACTCTCATGCCTTGAATAAGATCAGCATCCAAAGTTTCAGAATGTGCCTCAGGCAAATCGCCTCGCATAACTCTTTGCTCCCAACCTGTGTTTTGCAACCAAATCCAATCTTTTGAATTCTGACGAAGCGTTCTTGATGTACCTAAAATTTCTTTCTTTGCATTGCGAATCGAAAGAGAAATAGTCTTTCCTTCTTTGGATTGCTCGTCCGTCAAATGTAAACTTTGAGGCCGCCCCTGACTCTCAGCCACAACATTGCCATCAACTTTCCATTGAAATGAGACTCCGTCTTTTTGCAGCCTTTTAAAATCTTTGCCATACACTGATGCCACAATCTCACCGTGATTTTGCATTTGAACGTCCGCGACTAGATCAATTTCATTTTGTTCTTCGCCAAAAAGTCCCAATGGGTGAAGCGGCATTTTCGAAAAACGTCCGTCTTGATAAGACATCACTTGCGGCAAGTTTTGTCCTTCAAGCCATTGGATCATTTCTTTGTAAGTGACACATCTGACTTCTTCGAGAGTACAGACATCAGCAGCAAATCTTTGCATTGCTTTCCAGTAAGCCCCTTTATTCCACAAAGAAAAATGATGGCCAATATTGATCGGAGCGCGATTGCCAAAATAGTTTTTCTTGAACAAGGCAATGTAGGTCTCAACTGTTTCGTCTTCATAGGCCTTAAGTTTTTCAGCATCCAAATTTTTGCAGGCGGCAGTGGCTCCGGAACCGCTGAACTCATTGTTACATTGGCTGACCAAAATATTGTAATCCATCGTCACAGTTTTTTTGCCAGTGCCAGCGAGCTTAATTCCTTGCAACGGAAAGTTCCAACGGCCATCTTTTGATTTGTAGGGCCAGTTGTAGCGTCCGCGCTCCATGCCGCTGTAATCCATGCCGCTGGCATCATACGTAAAGCCTTGATCAGCCATGACCTTGTACATGTCCTCGTTGACCCCCAGCAAAGGCGCTCTAAAACCGCGAATATTTTTTGCAACTTTGTTTTCCCAATCGTTTTGACTTGGAGAGCTGATCGAATTGATTGAAAACGCATCGACAATAAAACGCTTGAATTGAGTGAACTCACTCAACCAATCTTCGTAAGACCAATGACTGCCATCATAGTGGCCATTCACATGCGATCCGATTTCGTGGTCTCTATGTTCGGCATCAACAACTTCTTCTATCCGCTGTTGAATCTCTGCGGTGTTGCTACCAAAACCAATATCAGATTTGCCGGGCTTATGATGGGGAGCTTGGTATTGAATTCTCTGGTCACCCGATAGAAAGTAAACTCCGCTAATAAAATAAGTAAACCCAACATTGTATTTTTCGGCAAAGAGTTTGGTCTCTTGCCAAAATGGAATCGAGTAAGACCCATCAAAAGACATCATAATAAACTGAGGAGGTCTTTCGCGATTGGCATTCGACTGCGCATGAGCCGTCGAAAACGAGGATAACGCGAGAGCTGACGCTATAAAACCTGAAGTAACGTTCCGCAATTTCACAAAATCAGCTCCCGCAAGATGGTTTAAATTTTCAATTCAGTTTCGCAATTCCATTTTAGGTTCTAGTCAATTTAATGACTTGTTTTAGCAAACTCTAGTCTCGCGCCAGCTTGATTCATGCCGGTGCCTGCGCCACACATTTCTATCTGACACTGAGACGAAGAGCGAAGTGTGACAGAGCCCTCATTGCCTTTGCTCAAAGTCATACTGCAAGCTCCGTCGAAGTTCTCAAGAGCCATCGAATCAGAACCTCCTTCGGTGCTTAGGTCCGCTCCTGAATAGAGGCTCTTTCCGTCTTGGCTGACATGAAAGATCTCTTCGCCACTGCAGCTCGCTTGGGCACCGTGGCCACTGCCAATATAAAAAGACACGCGGGCCGAAGCAGAGTTTTTAATCGGCAAAATTGCTAGATCTTGGCGAATTTTACTGGCTTCAATGACTTCATCTTCGCTATTCATTGAGGCCTCGCCAGCGGCGGTGCGACTGTAACGACCGGCTATCTGATCCAACAAATTTTCGCTGGTCGCACGATTTGTCGCACGATTTAAAGTGGAGGCCTGAGACGCTCCCACAGCTAGGACAGAAACCATCAACAGCAAAATTTGGCGAGCAAACATATTCACCTCACGTGCGAAGAAGCCAGAGTTTAGATCCGCCTGGCTCCACGACGTGAGCTGCAGAAGGCAGACCATCTCTAGACAAAGTGAATGCGATTTGACTTGATTTGACCTGTTCAACAATTTGACAAAGAACCACTTACGCCGCCCAGCTTGGTCTCTCCGGTTAGTAGAGAACTTAGGGACATCGGCGGAGTTTTTAGCTTGATTCGCGCTCAAACCGAAATGACCCAAGCTCTAGGTCCACAAAAGCGCCCAATCGCTGGAAGAAAGTCCACGAAGTCGCAGCTTTTGGTAACGGATTTTGCCACGCGCCTCTTGTTCATTGAGCTGGATGTAGTCCCTCACGATTCGATAGGCCCGAAACCCTCGCACCACACGCGTAAAAGGCCTGTGCTTCCAAAGCCTTGTGCCCTTCCGCTTTTTTTCCGCAATACGTACCCTGGGGGTACCGGTCACACGTTTCACTGAGAGCTCGACTCGTAAGCCTGTTCTTAACCCGAAAAGCAGTCCTTCGCGCTGAAACCGCTGAGCTACTTGCCCTGCGACCACCCGGAAGAAGTGCTGGTATCGCGAACGTCTCGGAGCTCGGATTAGTAAATGACAATGATCTCCTTGAATTGAGATTTGCTCCACTTTGACTCCGAAGCGATGTGCGTATTTTTTCACAATCTGTTGAATCAAGGAAAAGCTTTGATGAGAGCGAAGAGATCGATGCCGAAGCCTCTCTCTATTGACCTTGAAAACCAGATGCAGAGGTTCCTTTGAGGAGAGAGGTCTTTGTCCACGGCCACGACGGTGATTGCGCAGAACTCCGCCATGAGAGAACTTGTGCTTCCATAGGGTCTTAAAAAGACACTGTTGTTTTGGCAAATTTGTGCGATTGGAGTTTGTGTGACCGGTACCCACTTTGTTTATCATGTGGGAGGCGGACTGCAGGTTTTAGACGGAGCTCAGATGCGAACAACATGAAGATTAAATCGAACCGTCGTTGGGGTTCGGACCGTTGAGACTTTGAGACTCCAGCCGTGAGAGGCTCGAGTCTTTAGGATCATTATAGATATTTCTGTATGCTACCTACTTGCTTCTATTTTCGCTTCTAGTGTGTGCGTATCTTAGAAACTGAACTTCCAGCGAGTTCCAAAAAATTGGGCGGCGTCCTTTTTCGTGTAGTACGACCCCGGATTAAAAACCGCTCCATCGAATTGGAGTAATGCACCTTTTGAAAGCTGGTAAGTAGCCTCTAGATCGACTTCATTGCCGAGCGAATTGGAGTTTGTTGTGCCCGAAACAGCGGCTGTTTTAACAGAGCCAAAGCGCACAAACCCGCTCCATTTGTCATTGAATGTGGTATTGGCTTTCAACACTACAATCTGCAAACCTTCGGACTGATTGATCCCGCCAATGATGGATTCCTTCGGAACTCCAGGGGCTTCATCCAAACCATCTGAAGTCGCTATTGTTAGAAGATAAGAGACACCGTTTGCGGCAAAAGATTTTCGCTTGCCAATTGAGGCCAAGCCTCCGCCCGCAGTGCTGACCTGATCACTAGCACCTGTAGTCGACATTCCCTCTAAAGTAAAATCAGTGTTCCATTTTTTAACACTGTAACCAAACCGAGCATCGGCCAAAGAAGCTGAATAGGTATCGGTCAAACCACCGCTATCGGCCCTCCAGTTGCCTTGATTGCCAATCGCAGTCCAGTTAAAGGTTACTCCCTCAGCAAGAGTGTGCTCGAATGTTAGACCCAGCCAAGAGTAATTTGTAGCTCCTTGGACTTGTGTAGCACCCGTTGCGTCCCAAAGATTTTCAGTCGTATTTCTGTAAACACCATAAAGATGACCTTTGTGCGAATCATTGAATTGATCCTGAACCCAAAAGCCCGTGTAGTTATCGGGGTTGACATAATTTGTGGCCGTTGGCGACAAACCAGGTTTGTTATTAGCAGCTTTGGCTCGCCAGATATTCGCCGAAATATTATCCTTTGTATAAGCCAGCATCGCTGAGCTGTAATGATCTGCAACGATGTAAGCATTGGGGTCTGACTGCAAGGCCATCAAGCCCGCTTTCAAAGACCAATTGGCATCAAAGGCTTGAGTCAAAAATAGATTTCTAACTTCTAAAATTTTTGCTCTTCCACCTACGGACCCACCAGTCGCAGATTCTCCATCAAGAATTTCACCGACTTCAAAGATAGACGTCATTGTTGTTTTGTCTTTAGTGAGGTCAAATTGAATATCTGATAACAACGACACAACGGACTGCTTATTGTTAGCCTGAGTCGAATCAAAATTAGAGATATTGCCTTGGCCTGTCGAGGTCCCATTGTATCCAAAGTTAGAGGTCTGCTCCCACTCAATATGAGCAAAACCTGAAGCTTTAAAAACCAAAGGTGAATCTGAGGCTGCAGGTGCCGCAGCAGGAACTTCGGGAGCTTTGATCTCGGCGCCTTTTGGATCCGCAGCTGGCTTGACCTCTTGAACCTTTACGTCTTGAGCTTTGGACTGAGCAACAGCCGACTCAGTAGGCGCAGACTTTGAAACCTCAGCGACTGTCACAACGATAGCAGGCACTGGCACAGCTGCAGCTTTTACTTTCTTCTTAGACTTCTTCACTGGAACTTCAGAAGGAGCTGGCTTTTCTGCTAGCTTCGAATCCGCTTCGACTTCAGGTGCCGCGACAACATCTTTCTTAGGCAAAACCTTAGCTGGCTTTGCTGCTGACTGAACAGCAGCGGTACCTTCGAGAACAGTACTAACGACTCTGAAATTAATGCCACCCCAAAGACGAGCTGGAGTGAGCTCTCCTACGAGCGCTTGACCGTTAAGATTCATTCGAATGACAGGCACCTTGCCGCTGCAATCGGCTTTCGCATCCTGAGTGGACTCTTCAATAACTTTGTCAGTCACACAATCCACTTTTGACACAACGACTGGCACTGCTGCACATGTTGTCGTATCTAGTTTTTGCTTGAGATTTGTCTTAAAGCATACCTGAGCAGAAACATTGAGACTCAACGTCAATCCGAACAACAGACTGAGTAGAGAAGCCGTTGCACTTGCTTTTGAAGAGGACATTTTAATTTTCATTGTGGTGGTTCCTGATTTCTTAAAATTCATTTAGAGATTTAATTTTGCTTTTCATCGACGGTGCCAACGCTCGAAGAGGAGCTCCAACCGCTTTTTTAAAACTATTCGACGACCGTGGTGCGTTTGAAGCCTCCCTCGAAAGTTCCAACGGCAAAATTTTTTCATTCGCAGATTTGGAAGGCTTTGCCTTAAACGGAATCACCTGAGCTGAAGCCGCCTGAGGCTTAACAAAAAATGATTTTTTGCCCTCAATAAAATGACCTAAACCTTGAACCAAATCGTCCAAGACCATCGCTTGAGTCGAAACTACGTCAGAAGTTTGAGCCACCACCGAAGCGGCTTGAGCATTGCTTTGAGTGGCGTGATCCAATTCATTCATTGCCGTGCTGATTTGCGAAATACCATTGGCCTGTTCGGTACTAGCAGAGGCGATTTCATTATTGAGCTCGGAGATTTTCTTAATTGAAGTGACAATTTCTTTCAAAACGACACTGCTGCGATCTGCGATCTGTGTCCCAGTTTCTGTTTTTGCAACACTCTCATGAATCAAATGAGTTATGTCTTTTGCTGCTGAAGCACTTCGATGAGCCAGGTTTCGAACGGCATCCGCCACAACTGCAAACCCTTTGCCTTGCTCGCCAGCACGAGCTGCTTCGACGGCTGCATTGAGAGCCAATAGATTTGTTTGAAATGCGATATCTTCAATCACGTTAATAATTTCTTCGATTTTTTTAGAGCTTTTGGCAATTTCGGCCATTGAATCAATCAATGACTGAATTTCAGACTCGCCTTGCTGAGCCGATTGACTGCTACTAACAGATAAATCTGCGGCAGTCTTAGCGTGATCTGCATTGAGCTTAACCATACTCGAGAGCTCTTCAATTGAAGCGACAGTCTCCTCTAGTGAAGATGCAGCCTCGGTTGTTCCCGTTGATACTTGACCACCCGCATTTGCGAGAGACTGACTTGAAGTTGTGATCTCTTGACCTGAACTCTCAAGCTCCTTGACCAAGGAGCGCAAAGTTTTGCCCATAGTGATTGCCATAAATGAAATAAGAGCGATAAGAAAAAGTGAGCCCAAAGCCAGACTCAAGATGATCCAGTTAGCTGCCATTCGCATATCTGAGTCTACTTTTGTACCGGCGGCTTTGCTCAAGGCAAACGCTGTGTCGGCAAGCTTTCCGGAAATTTTGTTCGATTCAGTTCGCAAGGGTTGATATTCCTTCACGTAAACGTCTTGTGCTTCTTGTAATTTACCTGCCTTGATTAAACCCACCACTTTATTTTCGGCCGGATCGAGGTTTTTTCCGTCAAAATCGGAGCTTGCTTTGATCAACTCCTGTAGAGCTGGATCATCGGAAAGTTTAGCCATCGCTTCGATAGCTGCAGAATTTGCATCGTCGGCCTTTTTCTTTTTTTCGGCCTGAGATTCATCTGATGGGTCTAAAATATACCCCTTCATTGCATCCGACATTTCAGAAATATGATATTGCGAAAGCATCGCTTGATGAGAAAGCTCGCTCGAGCGAATCAATTCATCGGTTCCAAAGTGCAAAGTTTTCCATGCAATTGTGCTGACGATAACACCAACTGCCACTGTTGGAATAACCTGTAAAAAAAGTTTCTGCGTAAACGATAGCTTCATAAATGCTCCTTAAAAGTTAGACAAACTCTCATCGAGACTTATGAATGATTAATGAAGTAGGCCTAAGTCTAAATGTAGACTTATTATCTATTAGCTTGTCTATTGCTTGCATGTGCTTCGATATGACTTTAACCAGAGCTTAAGTTAGCGCAGGACTATCATTCACGAGGAAACAAACGCAGCTGACCAAGGTCGGGCTTTTTTTGATTTGCAAACTGCAAAGACAAAAACAAGCGCTCCAAACCCAAGGCAATACCGGCAGAGGGTGGCAGGCCGCTTTCAAGAGCTTGTAAAAACTCTTCATCCAGCGCAACGGATTCTTTGTTAAGTTCCATTTTCTTTGCAAGATCTTCTTGCATACGCTGTCGTTGAATCACTGGGTCGTTCAGCTCGTGAAAAGCGTTGGCGATTTCAAAGCCCTGCCAATAAAACTCAAAGCGATCACCCCAACCGTCTTTGGTCAAACGTGCTAAAGCGGCCTGCGACGGTGGGTACTTCTCGACAAAGACAGGACCGCGGCTTTCGAGTCCGCCTTCGATTTTTTCTAAAAACAAAAGAAAAAACAAATCATCAAAACTATCTTTGCCTGAGTAGCTCTGCCCCAAATCCATCTTGAGCCTTTGCGCTAAATCAAATAACTGCTCGGGCTTTGTCTGTGGCTGCAAATGAAAACCGCAGTGCTCGGCAAAAAGATCTCTCAACGAAGCTGACTGCGGGCGAGAAAAACTCAAAGGCAATTGCATCTTCTGAATCAAGAAATGCACCAAGTTTTCCACATCTTGTTTTATGGCTGAGAGATCTTCAAATGACCGATACCATTCGAGCATCCAAAACTCAGGCTGGTGAGTGGCACTGACTTCGCCATTGCGAAAGCACGGACGAATCTCAAAAATTTTTGGCACACCCAGAGCTAAAGTTTTCTTCAAATGCAACTCAGGACTGGTCGGTAAAAAAAGTTTCTGCTGTGATTTTCCCTGCCTAAACTCTGTCGAAAAAACATCCAGATAAGGCTCAGTCCCAGGGCAAGTCACCAACGTCGGAGTTTGGATTTCAACAAACTCCCGCTCAATAAAAAACTCGCGAACAAATTGTAAAAACTCAGTCCAGCGCTGAATCAACTGCAGTTTTTCCGCAGTGATAGACTTTTGAAGGCTCACGCTCAAGCAAGGAGCTAGCAAGCAAAGTTCGCGGGCGGTGCCCCCCTCAGCGAGCAAGCTAATCCAGTCATCGCAGATCAAGCGCGAGGGCCAATCGGACAATTCTGGGCCTAGCTCAAAGCTCGCAATCTGCCCTGGGCCTATTTGCAGCTCGAGCCGACCATTGGCGCAGGACACCACTCGCCCCGACTGGTTGTGCGTTTTAGGCCGCGTTGGATAGCGCAACCACTGATTTTCAAGATAAGCCTTGCGGGCTAACACAGTCTGCTCCATTGATAGTCAGAGTCATAGCAGACGTTTTGACAGAAACCAGTGAAAAAGCAAAAATCATCCATGCAAAAAACAAATTTGAGTTCTTCTAACAAACTTCCAAGTCTT